>NZ_JAWYAJ010000095.1:0-6265 GCF_034124845.1 Robinsoniella sp. | reverse complement strand
GACTGACGACAACGCGGCAGATGGCAAAATAGGCAGTGCTGTCAGTAGGGTTTCTGCCTGGATGGAGTACTAGCATAAGTATACAAAAAACCAGCCACAAACGCAAGGAAATTTTCCGTATGTATGTTCTGATAAAAAAGCCGTTGTAAAATTTATTCCAAAGACTGGCACGGACCTATTTTCCATGGGAATGCATCCCTGTGCAAGTCAGTATCTAAATTTTTACAACGGCTTTCTTTCATATAAATGATTCTTTCTTAATATGAATGATTCATCCTTAATATAAATGATTCTTTCTCAATATGAATGATTACTTCTGAACTAAATGCCTCTCTGCTCCTACACTTAATTCCTTGATACCAACCTGGCAAAAAACAAAACGCCAAGCATAAGCACAATACCAAAAGGAAGGGCAATCCAGGCACTTTGTACAAATCCCGCTAATATATATGTCAGGAAGGATACAGCCGCTGCTGTAACTGCATAGGGCAGCTGTGTCGTCACATGATTAACATGATTGCACCTCGCTCCAGCTGATGCCATTATCGTAGTATCCGAGATCGGAGAACAGTGATCTCCGCAAACAGCCCCCGCCATACATGCAGAAATTGAGATAATCATCAGTTCCGGATTTGATTTTTCAAATACCGCAACAACAATTGGAATTAATATTCCAAATGTCCCCCAGGAAGTACCGGTTGCAAAAGCCAGCCCGCAACCAACCAGGAAAATAATCGCCGGCAGAAACTTCATCAAATCTCCTGCACACTGTTTCATAGCCTCTGCCACAAAATCTGCTGCCCCCAGGCTGTCAGTCATGGATTTTAACGTCCAGGCAAAGGTAAGAATTAAAATAGCAGGTACCATCGCTTTGAATCCATCCGGCAGGCAAGCCATACAATCATTGAATTTCAGTACTTTACGAATGCCATATAAAATAATCGTAATCACCATACCAAAAAAGCTGCCCAGTGCAAGTCCCACAGAAGCATCACTATTGGAAAATGCAGTAATAAAATCTTTCCCCTCAAAAAACCCGCCTGTATAAATCATTCCAATCACACAACAGACAATTAAAGATAAAATGGGAATCAGCAAATCCATCACACTACCATGTGGGTTAGAAATATCATCTTCATCAAAATTTCCAATCTTGTCACCTGCAGAAAATAGATCACCTTCCCGTGCATTTTTTTCATGCACCGCCATAGACCCAAAATCTACCTTCATCAGCACAAGTCCCACCATCATAACAATTGTCAGCAGCGCATAAAAGTTATAGGGAATTGCTCTGATAAAAATAGAAAAACCATCCTCACCTTCCACAAATCCGGTAACTGCAGCTGCCCAGGATGAAATAGGTGCAATGATACAAACCGGCGCCGCCGTAGCATCAATCAAATATGCAAGCTTAGCCCTGGACACCTGATGCTGGTCGGTAACCGGCCGCATAACGCTTCCTACGGTCAGGCAGTTAAAATAATCATCAATAAAAATCAAAACTCCCAGTACAATAGTTGCAAGCTGGGCACCAACTCTCGTCTTAATTCGTTTACTCGCCCATCGTCCAAAGGCAGCTGAACCTCCTGCCCGGTTCATCAGACTGACCATACATCCCAGAATAACCAGGAATACCAAAATTCCCACATTATAGGGATCCGATAACACCTTGATAAATCCATTATTAAAAATGTGTGTCACAGTCCCTTCAAATCCAAATCCGGAATAGAACAATCCTCCAACCAAAATCCCCAAAAATAGTGAACTGTACACTTCCTTTGTGATCAGTGCCAGAACAATCGCTACCACAGGTGGGACCAGTGCCCAAAAAGTAGCATACATGGCTGGTTCTGCTGCCCCTTCTTCTGCAGCCAGAGCCGTCAAGGGAAGCAATGCCGTAAATATCAGTACCATGCTGATACTCATCAACAATCTTCGTTTTGTAATCCTCATTTGTAAATCCTCTCTTTCCCTCCAAGAAAAAACCATGAATGACAGTCTCCGTGGGGACATACATTCATGGTCATTTTAAGGTCAGATTTACCAATACCATTTCAGATAGCGCTCCACATGTCAGTGACAGTCCGCAGCATATTCTACTGCGTCCCAGAGCTAATTCCACGGACCGGAATATAACTCTTCGGCGATTTTCCCTTTCTTCCAGAGCGGCTGTCCTGCCATTTGTCCCGGAATACTGATGAATACCGCACCTCTATCATTTCATTTTATTTCTCGTCTCGTAATATGCTTCTATTCTAACATTTTTTCCACAAAAAGCAAAGGGTTTCTTATAAAATCAGACATTCTTACGCATTCTTCCTGCTATATCTCCAAATAGCAGTCACAATCCCAATAATCAAAAAACAAGCTGCTACCGCAAAGTAAATGATGGGAAATTCTTCTGACAACCTCCAGGAATCATTACTGCCTGCCAGTTTGTCCACCATCTCATTAGTAAATCGCTCCGCCACAAAAAATAATAAAGTCCCGATCCCCAGCATAAGCCAAGCATTAGCATGCGTAAACTTCCGGATGAAAAACAATACCCAAAGAGCCAAAAGCCAGCAAATACTGACCGGCACTCCAAAAGACCCCGCCCATTTTTCAGGATTCTCCAGATACAGATTGGAACAAATCTCGATCAGATACAAATAAGGAATTAACGTGACACTCCATACGATCAACAATTTCATAATCCGGTTTTTACCGCTCAACAGCAATGCCCACACAGACAAGTATCCCACTATACATCCCCCAACGACAAACCATGCCCATGTCAGCTTCCGTTCCACTGCGAAATTCACAATCAGGCTGACCAATATCGCAGCCATAAATAAAACCAATACTATCATATTCAAAACTTTTCTTTTTTTCATACTCTTCTTCCTGCTTTTCTTCTCTTTTTTTGTTATTCATTGCTGCAGTATACAATCTCTTTCTTGTTAAAATCTGATAACTGATTCACCGCATTCTCTATTGCAGCTGACATAGATGCCGTTAACCGTACCCCATCTTCATACCATATATTTTTCACATCTGCTTCTTTTTTCTTTTTGTCATAGATTACCTCGATCCTGCCCACAAAACGGTCCCCATACAGAATCGGCAACACATAATGTCCAAATTTCCGCTCCGATTGAGGCGTATATATTTCCCACTTATATTCAAAACCAAACAACTCTCTCAGAAGCTTTCTGTCCCAGAGCATATTATCTAATGGTGCCATGAACTCACATCTCTTTTTCAACCGGGGATTCTTCAATACATATGTAATTAGGTGTTCATCCATTGCACTGCAATATAGAGGTTCTGCGAGATCATCTACACTGATCTCAATTATACATTCTTCCTCTAAAAGCTCTGAAAAAATCTGCATTCTATCCTTTGACTTTAAATGTTCAATCCCAAGCCATGCATCTGAAGCCCGGTTCCAAAGTAAACCAATAGCATGTATCCGTCTCAGAACACGCCATTTTTGATGTTCCGAATCATTCGTATAAGGATCCGGCCTCGATAAAATATTCATTGGAATACATTTTTCGATTAAATTATAATATTTCATGTTACCTTTTTTAAATTGAATCGCCAGTTCTCCAGTAAAATACATATGTTCCAACGCAGCTCTGGATAACTTCGTATCGCTCCAATACCAGGCTACTTTTTCATTCATATTTAAATCAGCTGAGCAAACAGCCCCTAATTCTGCAATCTTCTGTTTAATCAATTCACATACTTTTGATATTTCATCATTACTCCGTTCAAAACACTGATGATACTGCCGTTCCCTTGCAAAATACGGCCAATCTTCAACTAAAAATATAGAGAGATTCTTATCAAAATAATCCACCAATCTACGCTCTGAATAAAGCAAGTCATAGAGCATCTGCTTTTCAAACCCTTTAATTCTTGACAATAAAACTAATTCAGCATTTTTACCGCAGACATCAATCGGGTCAAATTGTATACACCCCGCCTGACGAATAAACTCCAGAATGCCTGTCTTTCCGCTAAATTTATAATTGCCGATCAGTCCCTGTTTCAGCAGTATGAATAATCGGGCTTGTTTCCTGGTAAGGATATATTCCATCATGGTATTCTCCTAGAAGAGTATATGACTCTGCCTATATTTTCTTATAAATTACAATCACTATACTTTAGCAACTTCGCCTGCTGATCATGAACAGCTAATATTGGATTCCTATCAGGAACTGCCACATTTATTTCCGGATCAACCCATCTAATACTTCGGCTATATTCATTTATAAAACTGCGATCAATACGCATCATCACTTCTCCAATCATTAACTATTGTGTCAACTTGTTAGCCAATATAATAACAAACTAAATTTCAATTTCTAAATATAAATAACCTACAAAAAAGAACTAACTATGACTAAAAAATATTTTTGATACATAATCTTTTATCATTTGAGAACTTTGTTCGAATTATATTTCTCTAATAGTATCATTGTTACTGGTTTTTTTCAATATACATTCCCTGTTGATAATACCTTTTTGATAAAAATATCAGAATTGCAAAAATAAATAATACACTTCCTGTAGTAATCATCATAGAATCAATGGGAATTAAATCAGCAAGAGGACCAAATACAGCCATACCTAATGGCATACATCCGCAAAACATGATATTCATGAAGCTGAATACCCTTCCCTGCATTTCCTGTTCTACTTTTTCCTGTAGAATAGTCATAGATGCTGACTGAACAAAAGGAATCGAAAAACTAATCAAAAACATAAACGCTGTAAATAGTAAGAATGCTTTCGATAACCCCAGACACACTGCGAATCCTCCATAGAACAAAACTCCGAATGCTAAGGATTTACAGCGATTTTTAAAGCCTCCCCATACACCGATAAATAATCCTCCCAACATCATTCCTGCAAATCCTGCCATTTCGTTGAGCGACAAATATAAATAACTCGCCCCAAACAATCTCTCTATCATAAGTGCTGTTAAAAAGCCGGATGGTACGCTTAAGAAGATAAAAAAACCGTAAATCATTAATGTTCTTCCTATAAATTTATTCCTGATAATATAAGAAATTCCGGCTTTTACATCACCTATAAGTGAACTGTTCCGTTGTATTCCTACTTCATTATGTTCTGGAATTTTTAGCAGACACAATACAAAAATACCAATCATTGCTGTGCCTACATCAATAAACAGAATACCATCAATGCTCCCCAATTCAAGAATTGTTCCTGCTGCTAACGGAGCTGCAAATTGTACCATTGATTGCACACTGCTGTTAATTCCGTTAATTTTCATGAGCTTATCTTCTGGTACCAATTGTGGCAGCATTGCATTTACTGCAGGAGTCTGCACCCCAGCGCCTAACGATCGTATGACAGACACAACGACAATCCCAATTAATATATATTTCTCCTGATTACCTGACAAAACAAATAGTGCAAGAAATAAGCTGGCTAACGCTATAACGGCATCCGCAATATTAATTAGCATTTTACGGTTAAAACGGTCAGTCCATACTCCTGCAAAAAAAGAAATTAACATTTGTGGCAAATAAGAACACAACGTTAAAACGGTCATCCAGATACCTGAGGATGTCTCGAAAGTTACATACCAGATAATTGCAAATTGCACAAGTGATGATCCAAATAATGTAATGCATTGGCTGATTAAAAATAATAAAGTTTTTGATTTCCACTTTTCAGATGTCTTTATTGTCATAACTAAATATCCTTTCCATTATAGGCTTTCCTTCTTATGTTTTCTTTTAGCATATTGGATTATATCAAATTACAAAACATTGGTGGCAAAGTGGATGGTTAAGAACATGGTTAATCATAATTTAGAATAAACAAAGAATTTTTTATACTAAACAAGATTTTATACTAAACAAGATGAGAGAAATCTTATAGAATGAATTATCTGGACTTGAAAATTATGTAGTAGCGAAATATTAATACGAAAACTAAAGCAAAAAAAATAAGCCCTTGCAAAATTCTTATTTTACAAGGACTATCACGTGCGTGAGAAGATTCGAACTCCCGGCCTTTTGGTCCGTAGCCAAACGCTCTATCCAGCTGAGCTACACGCACATATTTAATTGATGATTCTGAATGCCGGCGACCGGAATCGAACCGGTACGGGAGATTAGTCCCGCAGGATTTTAAGTCCTGTGCGTCTGCCAGTTCCGCCACGCCGGCATTTCATGGTATCACTACCAAATGGGACCTACAGGGCTCGAACCTGTGACCCTCTGCTTGTAAGGCAGATGCT
>NZ_JAWYAJ010000094.1:0-14186 GCF_034124845.1 Robinsoniella sp. | reverse complement strand
TACACCCTGACCGGGGAGCTGCTAAAGGAAGGGCGGAGCCTGACGGCCTTTGCTGCCATGAATGATATGATTGCACTGGGAATTCTGGATGCCCTGGGAGAAGCAAAGCTTCGGGTTCCGGCCGATGTCTCCGTAATCGGATGTGACAATATACTCTTTGGAAGGCTGAAAAGCATCGGTCTTACTACGATAGAGCATTTTGTACCTCTAAAGGGAAAGGATGCATGTGATATAATCATAAAGAAAATTGAATCCCAGACAGGTCTTGCTAAAGAGCAGCAGCCTGTGAGCATCTATCATGTTGAATATGAGCCTAAGCTGATGATTCGTGGAACCACAGGATATACACAAATGTGATGATGAAATTAAGTTATCCCCGTAGGAATGAGACAATGCCATTTAAACATTGTTTCCTACAGGGATATTTTTGAGTAAATATAATGTAGATAAGAGTTTTCCAGTCCTGGGTTTTAAAGAAAAAATTGGTTTCTCGTGGTTGTGGACGGATCATAATAATAGGCATCCACGTTTTCCTTCAATACGATCCGGGGCTGTATCAGAAGATGTTTCTTTTTTGGCAGAGTCCCCTGGAGAAGATAGTCTGACATAAGCATTAGACTATAGTATGCCTGGGCAAAAGGATTTTGGTAGAGGATGCAGGTGCAGATGCCTTCCTTTAAAAGGTCTCCCAACTGTTTCGTTACATCGTATCCCATCAGGATAGGTGGTGAAGCCAGGGGATGCTGTTTCAGGGAAAGGGCGGCACCTAAGGCTCCAGGAAGATTTACCGTATACAGCCCTTTTACATCAGGATGCTCCGCCAAAAGGCGGTCGGCTACTCTTTTTGCAAGCTTGTCATTATCCTCATACTCTGCATTATCCACGATCTGTATTTGCGGATAAGAAGACCTGACAGCTTCCAGAAATCCCCTTAGCCGTTCCATATGAGCCTCTACAGAGCAGAAACCTACCATGGTAATCACCTTACCGCTTCCTCCCATTAGTTTACCCATTAGATCACCGGCGACACGTCCTGCCAGATAGGGGTCCATGCCTACGTGGAAGAGGCGGCGGGTACCTTTGATATCAGAATTAAAGGTTGCCACGGCAATCCCT
The DNA here is from genome assembly GCF_034124845.1 of Robinsoniella sp. Taxonomy (NCBI): domain Bacteria; kingdom Bacillati; phylum Bacillota; class Clostridia; order Lachnospirales; family Lachnospiraceae; genus Robinsoniella; species Robinsoniella sp. Next base: position 13,070 of record NZ_JAWYAJ010000094.1, on the reverse strand, counting down.
TTTTCTGCCAGCCGATCAATATAAGGCAGGAGCTGGCTGCTTCCAGCATTAATGACCAGACCATCATAGTGTTCAGAAGAAAGTTTTTCCAAAATGGGGATCTGATCCTCCGGACTCAGGGAATTACAGCGTATTTTTTTGATATCCATGCTGTAGTCTGAGAGTGAGCGGATGGCTTCATCCACTCCGGCGGACATTTCATCAAAGAAATAGGCCGGATATGCGGGATAGAGTACACCCAGCCGCAGTGAGCGGTTTCTGCTTAAACTGCTGGCCAGTTTATTGGGCTGGTATCCCAGTTGCTCTGCTATGTTAAGAATTTTTTGTTTGGTTTCTTCGCTGATGCGGCCCCTGTTGTTCAGAGCTCTGTCCACAGTACCTATAGAAGTGTCAGCCAACTCAGCGATTTGTTTTAATGTTACTTTTTTCATTTGCACAGGTTCCTTTATTTAGATTTCCCGTATTGAAGAAACTCTAATTCGAAGCCATTGGGGTCTTTTATCAGACCTCCGGCAGACACTTCAAGAAGCTTTTTCTCCAAAGAGATGATGTCCTCCGCTTCAAAAGCCGGATGACGGACACTTCCTGCTTTTTCAGCATCCACGTTAGGATCAGGGGTGTCAACAGTAAAAAAGACACTTACGGATGTCTTTCAGATTGATTGTGATAAGTCAATATACTTTATCATTATACTACCTCCATGTTTTCCTTTCAACAAGAAATCGGTAATTTAATACCGGAGTATTGTTCAGGCGGGTTCTTCCAAAGCAGTGACCGGCCGCAAATACCAGTATGCGGTAAAAGCGTATCGGATTGTGAACGGAAAGAAAACGTACGGGCCAAACCTGAGGTATCGGCTTTTTGGCAGAATGAGATAGAGAGTATTGCTTTGGGAGATGTAGATAGATCCCTGGCAGTACTCTCTTTTGGATTTAAAAGTAGTTATTTCATATTTGTACGACAGCCATATGTGCAAGCTCTTCAGTTTGGTTCGGGTGTATCTATATCTGATGAATAAGACCGGGTTTCGCTGGAGCTGTCTAAAATTGTGACTGCAAATGTAGCACTCAATGCAGCCTGACCATCTCCTGGTATATACGAAACGGTGATGGTCTTGCTGCCGGGGGGGGCTAAGCTATCTGGGGTGGTAAGCCTATATCCTGTAGAGTAATCATAGTATTTGCCGCTCTGGCGGGTGTTTCCGTTGTTGCTCAGGCTGGTGGCGGCTTCGGTTTCACTTTTTGTATGGAACAGGGTTCCGTTTGGCGCTGTGTAATTACCTTTTACGGCGGCATCCTCCACCGTGCCTCCTCCCAAAAGCACATGAGTCAGTGTCTCGTTGGAATTCACAGCCTGTGCACTGTACAAGGTCCGGGTGGAGCTTGCTGCATTTGCATTTTTAAAATGCTCGGTGACAGTCAGGTTCTCTGCCAGCGAGGCCAGTGCTACACCGGGGTAATAGGTGATCTGATTGGAAACTGCGCTTATGGAATCTGCGGTTGCGCTCACAGGAGCCACATTCGTTGCTGTAAATACTAAATAGGTGGGAAGCATACGCGCCCCCCGGCTCTGCTCCACCAGTTCCTTGGCAGCATAAGTCTCTCGGTCACTTAAACTGCCAATCGCTGTTTTTGTCTGACCCAAAATTGTTTCGGCGCTGCCGCCTCCATCCAAATTATATGCGAACACGCAGCCCTGCATTTTCGCTGCATGGGCCGCACCGGCCAATGTCCAGGAGCCACTGAGCAATACAAAGGTGCCATCTTCTTTTACGCCAATGATCTGCCGCACTGCATCCTGGCTGTAATGTGCCACATAGTTATCATAGCCGGACAGGATCTCTCCGCCCGCCAGGACGGGTACAAAGCCCGTCACAGCTGATACTATCTTTGCTTTGCCGCGCTCATTGGTTCTGCCAATGGTATAGTAAGTGGCTGCATCGAAATCACCTTTAACCATCCGGTCTGCATTGGCATGATAAGGCGCCCAGCCCAATTCTCCATCGGAATCAATTACCAGAATATCACACTGGGTATGATCAAGAGATTCTGTGCTTTTTAGTACGGTTCCATTGGAAATGACAACGCCGTCCGCCTCTTTGAAATCATAGCAATAGGTGTTATTTTCATTGTTGTAAAATATACCGGCATTTGCAGCCAGAACAATGTTATTATCCTGCCCATAGGCTTCCACCATGCCCAAAACATTGGTTGTGTTATTTCCATCCGCACCGGTAGGAACAAATACGGAAGGGATTAGACCGGACACCTCCGTATAAGTATAGGGATTACCATCAAAAACAGCGGTTCCATATGTGATATGTTCATCGTGTTCTGCCAATGTTACGGATATAGCATCGGCGGGGTCGGTTCCAATAGGGGTCGCACCGGTATTTCCGTTTTTCACCACAATGGTGAAATAGGCCGCACCGGAACAGGCGGACTGGGTTAGATCGGCTGTAAATGAGCGGCCCGGAGCAATCCATTCATCCGTTGCTCCGATCCGGGCTCCAGTCTGGGTATAAAGCTCTAGCTTTGCATAATATATGCTGTTATTTGCAATATCAACAGTTATGCTATCCGCATTTTCACTGATTGGTAGTAGGTGTTTATAGCCTTCGTTGTCTGCTTCATTGGCATCATTTTTTGAGAGCAACAAAGCACGGTTGGCATCAGCGGCAATCTCCACAAAACCAGCCTTGGTATCTGTGATATAACCGGATATATACGCTTCATTATTGTCTTTGGCTATTTTGTTTCCATCTGTTGTAACCCTGTTTACACCAGAACCATCTTTAGCAGCCCATGCCGCGGGCAATAGGAATAGTATCAGCACGGTAACCAATAAAAGGAAACCAATACTTTTAATCATTGATCGTTTCATCTTCAATCTCCTTTTCATATATCTTAAAAATTGTCAAATAAATAATAGCAGTGAATTGAAAAATCCAAAATATGATCCCGTAAAACCTTTGTAAACTAAAAAATAGCATGGAAAATTACTTATTCTTTACAATTATTTTACTAAAGAAAGGTGGAGGAAAAACTTTTGTTTTAGTAGGATGATTTCTGTAAATTATTAATTACTTGAAGGGATGGTAAGAAATGAAAAACAGATTAAAACGCATCACGGCATTAATTGTGACAATTGCTATGTCGATATCAATGGTAATGACTCCTTCACTAAATGCAATGGCTGTTTCTGTAGAGCCGATTCAGTCTATAGTGGAAGACAAAGACTATCAAAGCCAGGACGAGGAAAGCGAAGCAGAGCTGAGTAAAATATCAGATGTGGAATCTGAATCGGACTCTGAACAGACAGAAACAAATATTCTGGAGACAGAACAAAGCCAATCTAATTCGGATCTGAAAACGACACTTCCCGATACAATTCGTAATAAAATTTCCGGAAATGACACAAAGGGGGGAAATGTAATAGTAACTGCAACAGTGGATGGAGCGTTTAAACCAGATAGTATCTGGCTGTTTTACCGCCAGATGCCGTCCCAGGAATATACGTCTGTTGAAATGACAGTTGTTGACCAGGATAATCCGGATAGCTATCAGGCAGTTCTTCAGCGGGAGGAGCTATATACAGACAGCCTTGAATGGTTTACCCAGGCATTTTTTGGTGAACAGTCGGTAAAAAGTAACGAGGAGGTTACGGTACTCGTTAGCTCGGTTGACAGCGATGAAGCATCACCTCTTCTAATTACCGAGGCTGTACAGGCATCCCCTAAGGGTGCCAGCTATACCTGGTTTGAAGTTTATAACAATGCAAATGAAGCAATCAATCTAAAAGATTATATCTTTTATTATGTTTATCCTACCGGAAGCTGGCTGGAGTGGTTTACCGATGGATATAACAGCGCAACGGCTTCAAAAGTACCAAGCGGCCATATATCAGATAAGGATGTGATCTTACAGCCGGGAGAGAGCTGTATTTTCTGGCCGGGCGGAACGGTATATAGTGATTCTAAAGAAACTGCAATGAGGGAATATTATGGGATAGCACAGAATATCCAGGTTATCCATATTAAGCATGGCGGTTTTCATGCCAGTCAGGACCGGACGGTACGTATCGGAAAAGCATCGGATGATATTATTGCAGAATGCAGTGTCAGCGGAAGCGATAATCCGGCACCTGCAAAAAAAGTATCTGATCAGTTTACCTATCGAAAAGATGAAAATTTGGGATATAAGGTCTCGTCTCAGGTTGAACCAACACCTGGAATGACAGCATCCTGGCAAATGCCGGACCAGCCGGTGGATTTGTCGGCAGAGACTTTGTTAACCAATGCGGCAGCGGAAGAGCTGGAAGACAGGATATCGTTTTCTGTTAATGTGAGTGGGGCTTTGGGTGCGGTAAATATATATCTTTCTTATCAGCAGTCAGGATTACCGGCTGAAAAAGTGCTGATGAAGTCTCAAAATAAAAGTGCAGAAGCAACGTTCTCGGTCGACCTGTCGAAAGATCTTCTCTGGTCGGATGAGGTGACCTGGCACGTGGAATCGTCTGATGGAAAGGCAACAGAGAATATTACGACGGCAGTAAATCATGGCGATCTTGACTACACAAAAGAACCACCCCTTATTTTTACGGAAGTGCTGCCAGTTCATGAAAATGGGCAATACACCTATGCAGAAATATTTAATAATTCCAACCAGTCGATAAATCTGGGTTATTATTCCCTTTATTATCAGTATCCTACGGATGCAGAAGCAGGGAAAGTATCTAAGACCTGGACTATAAATGCACCTGATATCTATATAGAGCCTGGAAAAAGCGTTGTTTTGTGGTTAAGCAATAATGGAACTGGCGTAGAACAGTTTAACACAAATTTTGGAACAGATCTGGTTGAAAACAAAGATATTGTACGGATTGAATATGCTGGATTCCATGACAGTGACTGGCGAAAGTTAAGTATCGGACGTACTTTTGATAAGGTGATCGCAAGTGTTACTTTCAATGAGAATGGTGCTGATTGTAAACCGGGAGAGAATACTACCATTCAGTACACTTATCCAAAAAGCGGCGATTATAAAGAAAGCATAAAGGTATCAAATAAGCTGCAGCCATCACCAGGAAGTACCGATACATGGCAGGTGCCTTCCGAAGATAAGCGGGTAAATTTCCCGGGTTACCCGGAATATCCGGATACTGGGGCTTCTCCAGTTGTGAAAGAACGCACGGATAATCCGGTGCCGGAGATCATTAGTGAAGGAGAGGAATTATTTGCAGCGTTTGATTGTTCCGATGCTATTGGATTGACTTCCATGGCAATCAAGTACCGCTTTGATAATGAAGAGAAATTTCGCACTGTTTATGAAGCAAAGCAGCGTGTGAATGGACGCTTTTTTGCCAGAATTCCAGCAAATGAAATCCTGGGGCATAAGAGCCTGGAATTTTATGTGGAGGGATATAACCTTTACCGCAGTACAAAGACAAAAACCTACACCGTAGGAATCAATGGAGCAAATGATTTTGAGGGCATTCGTCTGAACGTTAATGACGCAAGTGTTGTTAATGGAGTAAAGACAATCACTGCAAATAATGGCAAGAATAATAAAGATACTAAGATATTAATTAATAATAAAGAAGAAGATACAGCAAGAGTATTAGAAAATGGTGCTTTTCTTTCGCTGGAAACAGGAGGTCAGGATAATTATTTTAAAAATGTTGTGACGGCTCCCTATGGGGAGAATAGCAGGGAGATCATATCCTATCTTGGAAAATGGACAAATCTGGAGGATCGCGCATTTTTGGTAGATAACAAATACTTTGCGGTAGATGAAAATGGAAACTATGTCGTTACATTCACTATTTGGGCAGGTGATTCCGGAACGCCGTTTGAAGATATCTATCAGCCTTCTGAAAATCACGAAGATTTTACGGTGAATAATGTTAAATTAGTGTTGGCAAATGGAGAAGTAATCGGGCCTGACCGAGCTATGCAGGATTATACATATTCAGGAGATTCATTCAAATTGGACCTGGAGAATCCGGAAATAGACAGGACATATAAGATCGGAGACACAAAAAATGGTACTATGGCTCCTTCCTTGGAACTGCATTTCACAATACCTGCTGATAAACTCACCGCAGTAGGTACAAACTGGGATACTTCAGGACTGATTGATGGTGTGTATGAAGTAAAAGCTGTCTCAGAGGAGAAAGAAGCTATAGCAAATGTTACCGTAGATAATACGGCACCGGTTATTCGGACAGGAATACAGAATCATGACGTATTAACAGGAGATATTTTGTTTGATGCTGATATCACAGATGCAAATGGAGTTCAGGAACAGATGACCTGCGCACGCCTGGACGGAAAAACCATTTCACTCCCATATACAATTGCATCAAAAGATATGGAGTCTGGTGAGCACATTTTTACGGTTACCGCATACGATATCTGTGGAAATAAAGCCGAAAATGAAGTGACATTCACAACAAATACCGTTAATCCTTCCGGAATTAGTGGGAAAACCAGCGAAGTAAAAGCAGATCAGGCGCAACTGTCAGTGGAGGTTGCACAATTAAATGGAAAGAGTGGAACAGCAGAATTTTATAAAGGAAGAGCCTTAACCCTGGAAAATGGATCTGTAACCATGGAACAAGGTGATGGAAGCAGCCAGATCACACTGGATGCAGGAAATGAAGAAATGAAGGTTACCTCACCTACCGGCAATCTTCCCTATCAGATCTTTACCGTTAAGACGGGGAGCGTTAAAAGTACGGATCGCATTGCTGCAAACTGGGATGGTAATGCAAGTTATGCCGACGAAACACATGCAACCGCTATGTACGTATACAATACAAAGGAAAACCGATGGGAGCTGCTGAAAAAAGCAGATGAAAACGGAAGCATTAAGGCAGAATTCCAGGCGGAAAATCATGTAGTGCAGGACACAGCATATCTTTTAGTTCAATGCAGAAGCGCAGGTACTCCACAAGTATCTCCAGGAAAAGCTAAAAGTGCAGCACTATCTGGCTGGGACGGCATGCTAAGACCGGAGCAATACGACTTTTCCATGGCATGGATTACAGATACCCAATATTATGCAGAAACCTGGCATGATCACTTTTCAGCTCAGAATCAGTGGATTGTAAACAATGCACTGGATTGGAAGATTCGCTACACCATCCATACAGGCGATATTGTAGACGAATGGGATATGCAGGATCAATGGCAGCGAGCGGATCAGGCAATGAAAATATTTGATGACAATAATATGCCGTATGGGATATTGGCCGGAAACCATGATGTAGCAGCAGGAAATGAGTATTACAATAATTACTGGAACAATTTTGGTGCAGACCGATTCGCAGATAAGGATTACTATGGAGAAAGCTACAAGAATAATCTGGGACATTATGATCTGCTGACGGAAAATGGACAGGATCTCATTATTCTATATATGAGCTGGGATATTTATAAGGAAGAGATCGACTGGATGAATCAGGTATTGGAACAATACAAAGATAGAAAAGCTATTTTGTGTTTCCACAGATATGCAAATGTTAAAATCACGGATGACAGCATCCTAGATTATGCCGGAAAGGTGATACAGGAAAATGTAGTAGCTAAAAATGAAAATGTAATTGCAGTTTTAAATGGCCATTACCATGGTGCATCTATACAGGTAGACGAATTCCAAAATACGGATGGCTCGAAGCGTCTGGTATATCAGATTTGTACCGATTATCAGTCAGATCCGGAAGGAGGTTCAGAGTATATCAAATTCCTGTATTTCGATCTTCAGAATGATAAGATTTATATGAATTCCTATTCACCTGCAAAAGAAGATTTTAACTACTTTGATTCACCAAAGCTGGAATCTTATGGAGCTGGAACCGTTGCAATTAATCAGGACATTTATGAACTGGATGTTGATTTTGATACTTCTGCCAAATCTTTGGAAACCAGCCGTTTTGCTGCAGCAGTATACACCGATGAGATAATCGGAAAAGCACCTGTTTCTAACGGCAGGGCAGAGTTTAACTGGAGCGGGCTTTCGCCGGAAACGGGATATGGATGGTATGCCAAAGTGACTAATGATAACACGGGAGCTGCCCGGTCAAATGTAGATATATTCTATACTGGGAAAAAGCAGCCGGAACCGTCTAAGCCAGAACCGCCAAAACCGCAGCCTCCTAAACCAGAAGAACCGTCAAAACCTGTTGCTCCTGAAGTAACTGTTGGAAACACCGCTCTTAAAGTAAGCGCTTCTTCCTATAACAGTCTAAAGCTTACCTGGAAAAAGGCAAAAAATGCTTCTGGCTATATCATTTACCGGAGCGATAAGAAAAATGGTAAATATAAAGTAGCTGCATCTATAAAAAAAGGAAATCAGACCTCCTATACGGACAAAAAGCGTAAACCCGGAAAAACCTACTACTATAAAATACGTGCATTTGGATATATAAATAATAAAAAGAAATATGGAAGCTATTCTTCGATAAAAAAATGCAAAGTTGTACCAGGAGAAGTTAAAATCGCTTCTGTTTCCAATAAAAAAAAGAAATCTTTATCCATCAAATGGAAAAAGACAGCTGGAGCCGATGGCTACAAAATTTATCGTGCTGCAGGTAAAAACGGGACATACAAAAAAATCAAAACGATCAAAGTTGCTAATTCTAAGCAAAAGTCTTTTACATTTACAGATAGCGGACTAAAGAAGGGTAAAACTTATTACTTCAAAATAAGAGCATATCGTAAATTAGGAAAAACAAATATAATAGGAAAAGCTGGCAAGGTAAAAAGCAAAAAAGTTACCAGATAAATTCAGTATTCCTGTAATTAATTTGTTATAAAGAAACGGCGGTCTAGATTTGGCCGCCGTTCTTAATTTTACGCCCATTTTATACGCTAATATTGTTTAATCTGGCACTCTCGCTGTTTCTATGCAGATATATCCTAAAGGAATAAAATTGTGATAAGTTCAGGTAATGGTGGAAAAAATATTAGAATTTTTTACATTCATTTTACACTGTTAAGATATTGTTTTTTACATTCTGTCACTAAAATATAATAGAGAAGGAGGAGAAGTATGAAAATATCAATGAATAGGATTTGTAAGTCATTTGATAAAGCTGAAGTTATAAAAAGCCTTGACCTGGAAATACAGGATAATGACTTTACTACGTTGCTCGGTCCGTCAGGGTGTGGTAAAACTACGATATTACGGATGATTGCCGGGCTTGAAAAGCCTGATTCCGGAGAGATATGGTTTGATGATAGTTGTGTTTTCTCAGATAAAAATAGAATTAACATACCTCCAGAAAAAAGAAATATTGGATTTGTTTTTCAGGATTTTGCATTATGGCCTCATTTAAGTGTATTTGAGAATGTTGCATTTGGATTAAGAGCCAAAAAAGATACCGTAAATATAAAAGAAAGAGTAAATGAAGCGCTTGAATCTGTTCAGCTTTCAGAATATAAAGACAGATATCCTTCACAGCTTTCGGGAGGACAGCAGCAAAGAGTTGGATTCGCAAGAGCTATCGTTACTAAACCAGACTGCATTCTTTTTGATGAGCCGTTATCAGCTCTTGATGCTATATTAAGAGAAGATATGAGATTGGAAATGAAAGGGCTAATAGAAAAATTGAATACAACAGCTGTTTTTGTAACACATGACCAAATGGAAGCAATGAGCATGAGCGACTGGATTATTGTCATGAATAAAGGCAGGATTGAACAACAAGGTAAACCGGAAAACATATACCAGAGGCCTAAGACACACTTTATTGCGAATTTTATCGGTAAATCAAATTGGGTCGAATCTGACAGTATGTTCAGACCGGAGACTGCTGCATTAAAAAAGAAAGACGGTTATCGAGAATTCCCAGCCGTGGTAAGCGGTATTGACTTTTTGGGTGAAAAATACAATTTATATTTGAATGTTCATGGTAAGCGATGGACTGTTGAATCCTCCAGTAGGTACAGTGTAGGAGCTGAAGTTTCTGTTTACGTAAATGAGCATGATATCGTAACGATTTGATAAAAGAGGAGAGAAAAAAATGAAAAGAAAAGTTCTGGCAGTATGTACAATTGCAGCGATGGCAATGAATCTCATGGCATGTGGTGCAGAAAATGCAAATGCTTCAACCAATGTTAGTACAGAAAAAAATACTCAGAATGCAGCAACAGAGCAGGCTGACGACAATACAGAAAGTAAAGAACAAAGCGGTTCTGTAACGGTATATATGCCAAGCCCTACAGACCTGAATACAGCATACGTGGATGGGTTTGAGAAAAAAACAGGTATAAAGGTAGATTTGTTTGAAGGAACAACAGGTGAAATACTTGCAAGACTGGAGACGGAAAAAAATAACCCGGTCGCAGATGTTGTTGTTCTTGCTTCATGGTCTGACGGGCTTTCTATGAAAAATAGCGGACAGACGTTAAGTTATCCGGAGGCAGATAATAAAGACAAATTGTATAAGGAATGGGTGGATGAAGATAATATGCTGTTTGGAACCAGTGCTTCCGCTCTTGGCGTAATCTACAATACTACAATAATTGAAAGCTTAAATGCAGATTGGTCCGAACTGTCAGATGAACAGTATAAAGATTTATTAGCAATTCCGGATCCTGAAAAATCCGGCTCGTGTAAGGATTTTCTTGCAGGTTATATGTGCGATACAGATAATGACTGGAGTGCTTGGGAAGGGATGGCAAATAACGGAATGATGATCGCAGGTGCAAATAAAGCAGCACTGGAAAGCGTTATTACAGGTGAAAAAGGAATACTGGTGGCAGGTGTTGACTATAATGCATACACCAATATGGAAAAAGGTGAGCCTTTGAATATTTATTATCCGGAATCCGGGACGGTGATTAATCCACGGCCTGCAATGATTTTGAAATCAAGCCAAAATGTAGACAATGCAAAAGCATTTATTGATTATCTGATGTCTGATGAAGCACAGATGATGGTTGCTGATGCATATCTTCTGCCAGGGAGAAGTGATATTACCTGTGATAATCGGACAAATGTAAGCGAAATTACTACCTTTAAAAATATGGACTGGAATACTATGATGAAAAACTCAGGAGAAATAGCATCAAAGCTTAATAAGCTTTGCCAGTAGAGGAGAAGCAGAGTGTGAATAACCTTACAAACAAAAGAAAAATAGCCATATATTTTACAATATTTGTTTTGCTATTTGTTCTAATTATTCTGCCGATTATTTCAGTTTTTGGAGAGGCGGTCATTATAGATGGCCGCTTTGATTTTACGAATGCTTTGCAGATATGGGTGTCGAAAGAGAATGTTAAGACAATAACGAATTCACTTATTTTAGGGATTCTGGTAGTCATCGTATCGACGATTATTTCTACCCCTTTGGCTTTCTTATTAGCCAGAACCAGATTCTCAAGATATAAGTGGCTTGATATCATCCTTATGATTCCATTTATGACACCGCCCTATATTTCATCTATGGGATGGATACTGTTTATGCAGAAAAGAGGTCTGTTCCAGCAGATCTTTCCGGGAACAGGAAGTCTTTCAGAAAAATTCTTTTCACTTGGCGGATTAGTGCTTGCTATGAGTTTTCATGTTTTTCCATTTATGACTACGATGATAAAGAATGCAGTGCTCAATATTGGAATGAATCTTGAGGAAAGCGCTTCTGTTAGCGGTGCTGGCTTTTTTTACAGATTCAAAAAAATCGTTCTGCCTTTACTAACAGGAAACTATGCAATTGCTATGCTGCTTGTCTTTGTAAAGACGATGTCTGAATATGGGACTCCCTCTACGATTGGCAATAGAATCGGATTTTATGTGTTTACAACAGATATACATCGGTATGCTTCCACATCGCCAATAGATTTTGGCAAAGCATCAAGTCTGTCTAGTGTACTGGTTCTTATTTGTATGCTTATGTGGTTGATTCAGAATAATATAACTTCACGTCATACTTATAATCTTCTTGGAGGTAAGGGAAAGCGTGAGTATATCTATACATGCCGAAAGCTGACAGAAGCAGCTGCGGGTATCTATCTTATTTTTATTATTACAGTATCGATCGGAATCCCTTATTTTTCAGTCATAGCAACTTCTTTAATTAAATTGCGTGGCTATGGTCTTTCACCAGGGAACTTTACTTTCCGGCATTACCTTGATTTGTTTACGAAAAACAGCAAAGGGTGGGAAGCGATGATGACCAGCTTTTTACTGGCAGTAATATCGGCTACAATTGCATGTTTCATCGGAACCCTGTTAGTTGTGCTAATAAAGAAGGGAAAGAGATGGAAGAAGATCATAGAGGCAGAGGCTCTCCTGCCGGAAATGCTGCCAAACATTGTTCTTGTAATTGGACTGATGCTATTCTGGAATCGTATATATAAATGGCTGCCTTTGTATAATACATTGGGATTTATGATATTAACTTACGTAGTAATGTTTCTTCCATATTCTGTACAGTATGTAAGTTCAGCTCTAATGCAGACAGGAGAATCTCTGATAGAGGCTGGAAAAATATGTGGCGGTAATCATTTCTATGTTTTTGTTCATGTGACACTACCTCTTATAAAGAGGGGAGTGATTCAGGGATGGATGATGATATTTATTATCGTATTTAGGGAACTTGTTGGCGCAAGTCTCATATCTCCTCCAAATGTTCAGACAGTTTCAACATTTATAGTGCGTGAATTTGAACAGGGCAGCGCTTCAGTGGCAATGGCCATGGCATTAATCTGTGTTCTTATCACAACAACACTTCTGATTATTCTGAACTATGTGATGGACAGAAGGAAATACTGATTATGGAATTATATATCGCCGGAGGCTGTCAGGAACATGGCCGAAATTCGTTTCTTATTATAGGAAAGCCGTATTCAATTTTAGTAGACTGCGGGATTTCAGAAGGAGATAATCAACCGTATCCGTATCTGTCAAAACAGCATATCTCCAAAATAAAATATCTGTTTTTGACGCATTCTCATAAAGACCATTGTGGCGGTATAGAATGGTTGATTAGAAAAGGTTTTTCAGGAAATATCATTTCTTCGGAGGAAACCTGACAGCAGTCCGGCATAACTTATCAAAACTGGAAAC
>NZ_JAWYAJ010000093.1:0-4122 GCF_034124845.1 Robinsoniella sp. | reverse complement strand
ATTTCGTTTCTGTTCCAAATGTGACGGTAATTATGAATATTGCCAGGATCATCTGTTCTCACATGAGCATGTAAAAAAGCACCACCGTTAGGCGTAATTAGAAAAAGTAAATAATTCAAACAACATCAGGAGGCGCATTATGAAAAAAACGAAAATTATATGTACAATGGGACCAAATACAAACAACAGAGAATTGCTTAGTGACCTGGTTAATAACGGAATGGACGTTGCCCGCTTTAATTTCTCACATGGCGACCATGAAGAACATCTGGGCAGAATCCAGCTTGTAAAAGAAGTTCGTGCTGAACTGGGGATCCCAGTGGCTATGCTTTTAGATACCAAGGGACCGGAAATCCGGACCGGCGTTTTAAAAGATCACAAAAAAGTACAGTTAAAAGAAGCCGAAGAGTTTACCCTTGTAATGGAAGAAATCGAAGGCGATGAAAAAAGATGCTCCATTACTTATCCGGAATTGACAAAGGATGTAAAAAAAGGCGATTTTATTTTAATTGACGACGGCTTAATTGAACTTGTTGTGAAGAAAGTCTCCGAAAGAGAAATTGAGTGTGTTGTAGTAAACGGCGGTGAGCTTGGCGAACGTAAAGGTGTCAATGTACCAAATGTCAGCGTAAACCTTCCTGGTGTGACTGATAAAGATAAAGAAGATATTCTGTTTGGAATTGAGCAGGGATTTGATTTTATTGCAGCATCTTTTGTACGTAATGCCCAGTGTATCCGGGATATTAAAAAACTGTTAAAAGATCATCATGGTGAACATATTAATGTAATTGCTAAAATTGAAAATGCCGAAGGCATCGCAAACATAGATGAAATCATTGACGCAGCAGACGGAATCATGGTAGCAAGGGGAGACCTTGGTGTTGAAATTCCAGCCGATGAAGTTCCATATATCCAGAAAAAAATAATTAATAAATGTAATGAACATTATAAACCGGTTATCACTGCAACCCAGATGCTGGATTCCATGATCCGCAATCCACGCCCAACCAGAGCAGAAGCAGGAGATGTGGCAAATGCTGTATATGACGGCAGCGATGCAATTATGCTCTCCGGCGAAACCGCAATGGGTAAATATCCATTGGAAGCATTGAAAATGATGGGTAAAATTGCTGAGACAACGGAAAAGCATCTGGACTATAAAATGCTGGTGAAAAACAGTAAGGGCAGAAGGAAAAAAAATATTTCCAGTGCAGTTGGATTTGCAACCGTATCTACAGCACGTAACTTGGATGCAGCTTGTATTGTAATCCCGACCATTTCCGGACAGACCGCAAGACTGATCTCTAATTTCAGACCGGAAATGCCGATCTATGCTATTTCTCCAAATGAGTGCACCGTACGCAGAATGCAGCTCTACTGGGGAGTTTATCCCATGAAGGGAAATAACGAAAATACGACCGAGCACATTATTTCCAGCCCTATGATCACCCTGCGTCAGAAAAATCTCGTAAATAAAGGGGACCTGGTAATTTTTACAGCAGGAGATCCTGCTACGAATGTTGTAACCGGAGAGGGTGCCATTACAAACATGATGCATGTTTTACAAGCAAAATAGATTGGATTATTGAGAATGAAAAAAATATTTACCGAATCAAAATTACGAATTGTCATGGCTTCGGCTGTGACAATTATTCTAATTGTATTGACTATACTGGCAGTGAACGGCGATGGGATGCATAGCGGCAAACTGGTGCTTTCACTGCTTTTATCTTTTGCAGCCGGGTTTTCTATCGCTTTAAAATTTAAGCTTCCGAAGCCGGCGGGGATAGCTGCACTAATTGTCATACCCATACTGGCTCTCTGCACCATGGAGTTCTACACCCATGTACCTTGGGATCTGACTGTACTGATATTTATCCTGAATGTGATATTTTATTATCTGCTGTACGCAATCTGTACATTTTTACTGGGTTCCACGAGATGGGGATATATGCTTGCCACCGCAGTTCCAATGCTATTTGGAGTTGCCAACTACTTTGTTGTAAGCTTTCGATCCTCACCCATTGTGCCATGGGACTTTATGTCATTAGGCACCGCGATTACAATTACAGATAATTATACCTTTACTTTTTCTTACCGTCTGGTTTTTGTACTGATTGGCTTTATCTTTTTAATGATTCTTGGCGAAAAGACCGTTTTTCCGGTTAAAAGTATAAAGGTGCGTCTGATCGCCCTGCTTTTATCTGCTATTCTCATGACAGGCTATGTAACTGCAGTAAAAACGGACACTGTAAAAGATATGTTTGGGCTGGATGATATTCTATTTACCCCCAATGTACTATATCGGAACAATGGTTTTATGGTGGCGTTCCTGGCAAATCTGCGGTATCTGGACATTGAAAAACCAGAAGGCTACTCACCGGAAGAGGTTACAAAAATAGAGCAGGAGATTGAGAAAGAAAAAACATCCTCTGTCAATGCCTCCGCCAGTGATACAGAAAAGCAAAAGAAACCAAATATTGTGGTGATCATGAATGAAGCTTTTACAGACCTTGCTTATCGCGGCGATTTTGAAACAAATGAAGACTACATGCCTTTTATCCGTTCTATGGAAGAAAACACCATTAAAGCTGATATGTTTGTATCCGTAAAGGGCGGTAATACCGCAAATACAGAATTTGAATTTCTGACAGGGGATTCCATGGCATTCCTTCCTACAGGAAGTGTCGCATACCAGCAATATGTAAAAGGAAATATGCCAACACTGGCAAGTTACCTGAAGGGTATGGGGTATGCTACGACAGCCATTCATCCTTATTATGCAACAGGATGGAGCAGGGATAAGGTCTATTCTTATTTTGGATTTGATCAATTTTATTCCAAGGATGACTTTGATAACCCGGAAACAATCCGCGGCTATGTCAGCGACAAATCTGCATTTGATAAAGTGATCGAGACCTATGAAAACAAGACTCCCGGAGAACCGATGTTTGCCTTTGAAGTTACTATGCAGAATCATGGCGGTTACAGCAAAGAATATCCGGGATTTGAATCATCTATCGAATTAACACAGATACCGGAAGAAGAGAAGACATTGAGTGTCATCTCCACTGAACGATATCTGACCCTGGTGAAAGAAACGGATAAAGCTTTTGAAGAGTTAATAAATTATTTCAGCAACGTGGATGAAGATACCATTGTGGTCATGTTTGGCGACCATCAGCCTTCTGATTATATTGCAAATGCTATCCTGAGACTCAATGATATTGACCAGGAATCTTCCATTGAAGAGTTTCAGAATGGCTATAAGGTTCCGATGGTTATGTGGGCGAATTATGATATTGAAGAACAGGATATTGATCGAATCAGTGTGAACTATTTAAGTGGACTCTTAATGGAGCAGGCTGGCCTGCCTCTCACCGACTACCAGACCTATCTGCAGTCACTGCGTAAAACATTGCCTGTTATTACAGCAAATATTTACATTGACAAAGATGGGCAGTATTATGAGTATTCCGATGAGCCTTATCAAGATCTGTTAAACCAGTATTCCATGTTACAGTACAATCACTTATGTGATAATAAAAACCGTATTGATAAATTTTTCGGTGGGTAATGCTTTAGAGCGTGTTTTAAAATTGCTTTCTGGCAGCTATGCGTCACACTTAGTGGGAGATTTGTCCCATATGAAGGGCGCGTAGCGGGCTACGTAACCTGAATTCGGGGAAATATAGCGCAAAGTGGGGCGTGCAGATGGCGGGAATGAATTTTCAAACAGGCTCTAAAGGACTAAATGTACGAAAAACACAAATCAATACGGTTACGAAAGATAAAGATATTTCGGGGAGTTATACAAATGAAAAAAATATTTACGAAATCAAAATTTAGAATTGTGGTTTCCTTTTTGGTAACCTGTACACTTATATTACTTTCCAGTTTGGCGGCAATGCACAATAAGGGGCATGCCGTCCAGCTGGTTTTTTGTATTGTGTTTTCTTTGGCGGCTGGTGTGTTGATCTGTCTGGATCTGAAAATACCAAAATTAGTAACCATTCTATTCCTGCTTATTATTCCAATGCTATCATTAATTGGAATCGAATCATTTACACATGAAATTACTGATATTAAAAAAATTGTCATTTTACTTAATTTAGTATTTTA
>NZ_JAWYAJ010000092.1:0-18215 GCF_034124845.1 Robinsoniella sp. | reverse complement strand
TGGGAAGATTCCCCTCCTCATAAGCCCTCCGGCAATACCCCGCCGCCTTTGCGCTGTTCCCTTCCACATCCCCACGGAAGGGGCTGCAGATAAACACCTTTTTCATAATTTCTGCATCCCCTTTCCATACAGAGTTTCTGATTCCTTTTTTCTGAGCAAAAATCCGGGTATGCCCTTATTTGCTTTATCTTTTGAGACTGTAATTTGTGGATTTTCACCACCTTTTACAATAATTCGGATTGTTTTCATCACCCGCAGTCTCCTTTCACAATTGGGTCCTATTGAATGCCCTACTATATAGCCACGAGAGAATCACAAATTAAACCAGCTTCCATAACTTTTTTATTTTATCAGGAATTTTTTTTAATCTCTTAGACACAGCCATTGTAGAAATACTCAACTCCTTACCTATTTCAGCCATAGCTTTTTCCTCAAAATAATACTTCTGTACAATCATGGCATCCTTACCGTCCAATTTCTGAATGGCCCGGTGAAGTCTTTCCTTTTCTTCAAAATCGATCATTATTTGCTCAATATCCGTTCTTTCATCTGCAAACTGCTTTGGAAGATGCCCTTCCCGGCTTTCCTGCATAAATTCCAACGAATTATGCCGCCTTGTTTCAGTCCGGTTCCTTCTGGATTGCGTTTTCTCCATCTCAATCATAATTTCTCCAATGTTATCATCCACTTCAAGTTCCAACCTTTCCCCGGTCATAAATTTATATTTGATTTTCATGCTGTTCCTTTCTTTACCCGTGAGTAAAGCAGCAACAGCAGATTGGAAAAGGGCAAAAAAATAGCCGGAGTAAGCTGTAATTCTGCTTTACTCCGGCTATTTGGTGTCTCGCATTTGCGGACCCTTTGCTCGGTAGGTTACTTAGTTATTGAGTTATCAATTCTTCTTTCTTGTCCTTCTGGCTGGTGCAAATTTGGCAGCGGACTTGTACGATGTTCCGGCAATGGGGACACTTCAGTTCCACCCAAATTTCTCCGTTTGACGAGGAATAAAAATCAAAAGCCCGTTTCCTGCATAGCGGACAGTAAATTTTTTCTTTCATACGCCTCTCCTTTCCTGTCAATCCACTGGTTGACAAAATATCTAAAAAAATTTTAGTTTGACAACCATTTACTTGACACGTACTCTTTTAAATCAGCACTCTGTTACCCACAGAGTGCCTGTCAGATACTGGAACATGTCAAATAATTTACATTTGCAAATCTAACATCCTGATTGGAACATCCGGTAAGTCCCAACTGAACAAGCCGTATTTTAGCAGAAGCTGGCGATACTTGAAATATCCTGGAAAGTGCCTCTGTGATGTCTGTTTCACTATGGTGGTTGTTCTCCTGCATATCTAATGCCACACTGACAAATGGCGTCTTTGGCATTAAAATAGCAGCACTGAAATACTTAGCCTGGTGCTCCAGCCAATCTGTATCTGTAATCAGCCTTCGTTTACCTGCCGTTCCTGATCCGCCCTCAATATCTATTTTCCGGCATTCGGTAATACCTGATTGCGGCTTTATCCCCTGACTTTGGTAATTTGTGTGCGTATAATAATCAGAGTGGAATATCCAATGCCCGCATTCGTGCCCTATGGTGGACCGGAGCCGGTACTCCTTCCTATCCTCCAATACGGTATTATCAATCATCATAGTTCCTCTATCCACATACAGATAATCAGCACATTTTTCCCGTGGCAGATACACAGGAACTCTTTCTGTATTTTGAAATATCATCCTGCCTAAAATCAGGCCGCAATGAGACAAATAAGTGTAATCTAACGCCAGATCGAGATAAATTTCTGCAAAGGCTTCTATATCCACTGGCTGCGGATTTTTCAACACAGTAGATTTGTAGTCTTTCAACAGTTCTTCCGCATGTTCATCAATTTCAGCATTACTCATAATAGGAATCCTGTTTCTGCTCTTTCTTAACCTTGGCTGGTACATAGACAGATCACCCCTTCCTTGCTCTTAACTCATCCAAAAGAACCTGCCATTCTTTTTCTCCCGCACCGGTTTCCATCGAAAGCCGCAGCGCTTCTACTACATAACTGTTGCACAGCATATAATCGGCACAGTCCTGTGGTGTCGCAATATCACTGGATGACCGTGATTCTGCCGCCATATCATAAAGTGTATGGACTTCATCATCATTTAATAAGAGAAAGCAGGCCAGCGACTTCAACCTTTCTGCAGTAAACGCACTGCTCCTCCCTTTCTCCACTTCGCTATAAAACTGGGGTGATACTTTTATGGCTTTTGCCGTCTCCCGAAGAGACTTCCCCCTGCCCTTCCGCAGCGTCTCCACATATTTTCCAAATTCCAATCTATGATTTGTATTCATGGCTGTTCTCCCTGTAAAAATTTTATATGGTAAGCTTTTCCATAAAAACAAACATTTATTCGTCAACTTGTTCATTGACACATTTTTTTATAAAAGGGAACATATCAGATAAACAAAACTAAAAAATCCCTGACCGCCTGCTTTTAAAGCAAACAGTCAAGGACTATCTTTTAAATAGAATTGTTATTCATTCATCAGGATACAATACCGCATTTCAAAACATATTGATACATTTGCTCCTCTTCCAGACAGACGTCATCATACCTGCTCTTGACTTTTCCAACTTTGACATCCTCCATCAAATCATTGAGAAAACTTTTAAAATTCCGGTTATCATCCACCAGCCGATTTATCGTATCCCAATCAAGGGAATCTTTCTCTTTCGCTGAAAATAGTATCTCACTCTGCATAAAGTGTTCCGCATCCAGACGGATTACCCCAATCCCAAAGGCATTATTCAATCTCCGCAATTCATCCATCAGTTCCGGTTCCTCTGATATTTGAAGCGCAACCAGGTATCCTTCATGCGCCCAGCTTGAATTTGACACTGCCTGAAAGTAATATTCCCGCAAGTTTGACAGAGTCAGGCTAATTTTCATCTCAAATGAATACAGCTTATATGGGTTGACCTTCAACACATCGAAAAGCTTCAGTGTATTATCCGTATAAGAATCAAACGGAAAATGAACCCCCACAATATCAGGATGCAGCCATTTATTCTTACCACTTTTTTCCCTCTTGGAAACTTCATGATAAATCGTCTTTGTCATACATTTAAAATGCTCGTCCGTGCAGACAAAGCTTGATAGTAAAATATGTAAATCCCTTTCTGTAAATTTACTCTTTTTCCTGCCTGCACCAGAATCCGGGATTACTTTTTCTGGATTAATGTCTTTTCCTTTCAGATAAAATTTAGCTGGCCTTTTGCTAACCTGTATAAATACCGAATCCATGTTGTTTTTGATATCTACATAGATTCTGGCTGACAGGGTCCTAATTGGTGTTTTGCCGGAAGAACCCAGCTTCTCATCAAGCCCCTGGTTACAGCCTGCTTCCCACATCTCTTCCACAGACAGCGGACTTTCCGAAGCTTTCAAAACTTCTTTTGCAAAATCAATAAATCCAAACGCCAAACCTACCTCTCCTTAGCCTTAAAGTATGATTGAATATACCGGGGAACTCCCGAACGATATGTTTTCAGAACTGTGTATTCAGATAGGTTCAGTTTAAACGACGGGTTAATAAATTACAAGCAAAAATTTATCATTGTTTATTTTACTCAGCAACTATCGCTTTTATCGCACAATACTGGTTTTGCCAGACAGTATACACTTTTGCCAAATAGTAAGGGTTTTGCCAGATTGTATCTTATTTCCAACAAAACCCTCATATTCAAACTCTCCGGCGTTATCCCCGTCCCCCTATCTGCGGAAACTTATCCATCTCATCATCCGCAAAAACACAACTCCATTTTCTCCAAACAATCCCGCAACCCCGCCTAGAATCAAGGTTTCCGCACGAGAAGCACGGCGGTTTCAACATGCCCAGTATTCCCAAACATATCCACCCCCCGCACTCTCTCAACCTCATACCCCCCATCACAAAGATACCTCAGATCCCTTGCCAGCGTAGCGCTATCACAGCTCACATACACCACCTTAGGAACTCCCATTTCCAGGATAGCCTTCAGCAAAGCCTCCTCGCACCCTTTCCTTGGCGGATCAACCACAACTACATCCGCTTTCACATTCTCCTCAGCCAGCTTCTTCGGCAACACTTCTTCCGATTTCCCCACATAAAACTCTGCATTCTCTATCCCATTTAACTTCGCATTCCTCCTGGCATCTTCTATCGCCTCCGGAACGATTTCCACCCCATATACCTGCTTAGCCCGTTGAGCTAAAAACAGCGAAATAGTCCCAATCCCGCAATAAAGATCCCACACCGTCTCATTCCCGGTAAGACCTGCATATTCCAGCGCAGTACCATAGAGTTTCTCCGTCTGTGCCGGATTTATCTGATAGAAAGATAACGGAGAAATCTGATACTTCACATCGCCGATATAATCTTCAATATATCCCTTTCCCCACAATTCTACGATCTCTCTCCCAAGAATTACATTCGTTTTCTCGCGATTTACATTGAGGGTTATACTGGTCATTCCATCTAGTTCACAGAGGCTTTTGATCAGTGCCTCCTGATTTGGCAGCGACTTCCCATTTACAATGATACAGACCATAATCTCTTTCGTCCGAAAACCATAACGGATCAGAACATGGCGAACCAGGCCTTTTCCGGTAGTTTCATTGTAGGAAGAAACCTTGTTTTCATTCATGTAATCAATAACTTTATCTAATATAGTTTCATTGATGTCAACGCCCAGGAAACATTTTCGATTGGGAATAATGTCATGGGTTCTGCCTGCATAAAAGCCTGCGATGATATTGCCGTCCTTGTCTGTTCCGATGGGGAACTGGGCTTTGTTCCGGTAAAAAAACGGTTCTTTCATTCCTATGATAGGCTCCATGGGTGGATTCTCAAACTTCCCGATTCGGATCAGATTGTTGCGGATTTTATTTTCTTTGAATATGAGCTGTTGATCGTAGGACATTTCCTGAATCTGGCAGCCTCCGCATTGTCTGGCAACCGGACATTTGGCTTCTATGCGGTATGGGGAAGGCTCTTTAATGTTGATCATTCTTGCATAGCCATAATTTTTCTTGGCTTTTGTGATTTTTGCCTCGATCTCATCTCCAATCACCGCATCTTTGACAAACAGCGTATATCCGTCTACCTTGCCGATTCCTTCTCCATCCATGCCAATATCTTCTATTTTAACTTCCACTAAATCATTCTTCTTCATTGAAATAACTTCTGCTCGATCATTCTTTTTCATTAAAATAATTTCCCTTTCATCTACCTGATGTAAATAACAATTGAAAATATAGCAGGCACCGACCGGGCTGCCTGCTATACACGTCCTGACTATTTTGTTGTATAAAATCCATTACGTACACACAACACCCCGACCGTCTCCAGCCATTTCTTCACCATCTATCTTTTCCTTAAATACTGGTCTTCCGAATATTAGATTCAAACAACCGGTTATACCCAAGCCAATCCGTATTATCCCCGGCGCCCATGATCACTTCCTTCATAGTCTCCATCTTCGCATCGGTATTGTCTGCCAGATTCAGTGCCACTGCTTCTGCAAGCGCCGGTTTTTTCGGAGAGCCGTATTCCAGTTCACCATGATGTGCCAGGATGCAGTGTCTCAATTCACTTGCCAGTTTTGCCGGGAAGTTTGGTATTTTCCGGATGCTGCTGCCCAGTAATTCCGCACCGATGAAAATGTGGCCCAGAAGCTGTCCATCATCTGTGTAATCATTCTCCGGGAATGCAGATAACTCACGCATTTTACCGATATCATGGAAGACTGCTGAGGTAAACAGCAGATCCTTGTTCAAAAATGGATACTGACGTACATAGTCTGCGCAAAGGTTCAGCACGCCAAGGGTATGTTCTAACAGCCCTCCCACAAATCCATGATGCACGGATTTTGCTGCGGAATGGAATTTAAATGCTTTGATAAAGCTTTCATTTTTCTCGAAAAAGCTGTCTGTAAGCTCTTTGAGATATGGGTTTTGGATCTGACCGATGAGGCTCAGAAGCTCTTTGTACATTTCTTCAATGTCTCTGGAGCTCACAGGAAGATAATCCGCTGGTTCATATTCGCCGGACTGTGCTTTCCGGACACGTTTTATATTTAACTGCAAAGTTCCCTGGAAGCTGGTTACGTCTCCTACTACATCTATGTAATCCATGGCATCGAAATCGTCGATTCCCTGGGAATTGGGATCCCAGATCTTCGCATCGATTGTGCCAGTCTTGTCCTGAAGAACAACGTTTTCATAAGTTTTTCCGTTTTTGGTTATGGCGGACTGTTTATATTTGCATAAATAGATATCTCCGACACGTTCACCCTCACGCAGCATTTCAATGTATTTCATAACTTTTTTCTCTTACCTTTCCAAACTGTATATTATTTATAATCGCCGTTCACGATTATACCACAAATAATCCCAGGAATCTACTGTGCATTTCCAAGTGTTACGTCAGCGTTGATTTCAGCGTAATTGCCATCAAGCCCCTGGCGCATCAGCATCACATGGGCAATGTCTTCCGGCCTTAATTTCCCTAGCTGGTCGCTGTACTGTTTCATATTTGTGATTTTTTCCCCATTTATGGATATCAGTATATCTGCTTTTTGAATACCGGCATACATTGCGGGAGAATCTGCGGCTATTTCTTTTACATAGACGCCCTCGGGAATGAGGGATTCCTTTTGCATACTTTCGGTAACTTCTTTTCCGATAATACCCATATAAGCCATTTCCACGTTATTGGTCATATTCTCGATCATCTGCCGTATTTCGGAAATCGATACACCGGTTACTGTGGACTGTTCCATTTGGTTTGAAAAATCCCTGGTGATGACTCCTACTATTTTACCGTCCAGATTTACCAGAATACCACTGCCTTCGCTGCTTCCAATAATATCGGTGTTGATCATATTATATTCTCTGTCTTCTACCGATGTTGGGAAAATCGATGTGACCATGCCAAATGCAATTGATTCCGTATAACCCATGGGACTGCCAATTGCAATCACCGGTACGCCCTGAGATACGGAGCAGGAGCTCGCCAATGCCGAGGTATCGATGAGATTCTTCGTCTCTTCCGGAATCTTACTGATCGGAAGCCTCACCAGCGCCATATCGGTTATGGGATCCTGTTTCTGCACATCTGCGTCCACCATAGTTGCATCGGGGAATGTTACCCGTACACGTTCTGCACTTTCAAGGACTGCTGATTCGGTCAGCACGTACATATATGCACCGTTTGCGGCTACAATCAGCCCGGACGCTTCTACATTGTTTTCCGATGGTTCGTTAAACAGATCCACATTGCTGCTGCTTCCCGTCACCGTTACCACTGCTCTTTGTGCTTCTCTGGCTACCGAGTACATCTGACTGTATAGTTTTTTATAATCCGACAGGTTAAGCGCCTTTTCTTCAATGACTGTCTGCGGTATAATCTCGCTCTCTTCTTCCGTCACCACAGCGTCAGTTGGCTTTTCTGTCGGTTTTTCCGTCGGCTTCTCTGTCTCTTCTTCTTGCGCAATTACGATCTGTGTCGGGGTCTGGGGCTCTCCAAATTTCTGTTTTGCCCAAGGCGTTATGACTGCAAATGTCAATCCGGCTACAGCGCCGAATACAACAGCAAGTCCTACCGCTGCTCCCGTCTTCAGAAACCATTTCTTCTTATAAAATGGCTTTGTCTTAATATGCTCATTGATAAAAGTAAAATCCTTTTTTCCTTGTTGCGACATAAAAGTACTCTCCTTCTCACAGTAAAACACATATCCCCACAGTAATGTCCTAATTCTATCAAACACATATGAACAATCTATGAATTTTAGAAAAATTTAGGTTTTCAATTGTCCGTTTATGGGGTATGATAGAAGCAGGCTAATAGAGCGTATCTAAATCCGATGCACCAATACGTACGCTTTAACATTCAAGGCTCTAACTATAAAATAGATAAACAGGTGAATTTATGAATCAAAAAGCATTAAAAACATTGGAATATTACAAAATCATAGATCAGCTTACGGAATTTGCAGGTTCCCTTCTTGGCAAGGAACAGTGTAAGAACCTGCTTCCTTCCTCTGATATAGAAGAAATTGGGATTATGCAGCACGAAACAAGGGACGCCCTTTTACGCATTTATCAAAAAGGAAGTGTATCCTTTTCAGGAGTAACGGATATCCGGGGTTCTTTAAAGCGCCTCGATATCGGAAGTATTCTCAGCATGGAAGAATTACTGCGCATCTGCAAGCTGCTTGAGACTTGCAGCCGTGTGAAATCCTATTCCCGCGGTGAGACAGATAATGATGAACCGGACTGTCTGGATGAAATGTTCGAGGCATTGCAGCCGCTGACCCCGCTTTCTACGGAGATCAGACGCTGCATCCCTTCGGAAACGGAGATCAGCGATGATGCCAGCCCTGCACTTCATCATATCAGACGCCAGATGAAGCAGACAAATGACAAGATCCATTCCCAGCTCTCTTCTATGGTAAACGGATCTGTCCGTACTTATTTACAGGATGCGGTTATTACTATGCGAAATGGCCGCTACTGCATTCCCGTTAAGGCTGAATACCGGGGGCAGGTACCGGGTATGATCCATGACCAGTCTTCCACCGGCTCCACAATATTTGTGGAACCCATGGCTGTGGTTAAGTTAAACAACGATATCCGGGAACTGGAATTAAAGGAAGAAAAAGAAATTGATGTGATCCTTTCTACTTTAAGTTCACAGGCAGCTGAAGAGCTGGAAGCACTGGAAGAAGATCTGGCACTTTTGACAAAATTAGACTTTATTTTTGCCCGTGCCATGCTGGCAAAATCCTATAACGGAAGTGAACCCATCTTTAATGAACGGGGATATATCAATATCAAAAAAGGACGCCATCCTCTGCTGGATAAGAAAAAAGTTGTGCCTATTGATATCCAGCTGGGACAGCAATTTGAACTTCTGATTATTACCGGTCCTAATACCGGTGGTAAGACGGTTTCCTTAAAAACAGTGGGCTTATTTACCCTGATGGGGCAGGCTGGTCTGCATATTCCGGCATTTGACCGCTCGGAGCTGGCTGTATTTGAAGAAGTTTATGCCGATATCGGAGATGAACAGAGTATTGAGCAGAGCCTTAGTACCTTTTCTTCCCATATGACCAATATTGTTACTATTTTGGAACATGCAACGGATAAATCACTGGTTCTGTTTGATGAATTAGGTGCCGGAACTGACCCCACGGAAGGTGCCGCACTTGCAATTGCCATTCTGAGCAATCTGCACCGCCAGGGCATCCGGACAATGGCGACCACCCATTACAGCGAACTGAAAGTATTTGCCCTTTCTACCCCCGGGGTGGAAAATGGCTGCTGTGAATTTAACGTGGAAACCCTCCGCCCGACTTATCGCCTCCTGATCGGCATTCCAGGCAAGAGTAACGCCTTTGCCATTTCCGGTAAACTGGGTCTGCCACAGGAGATCATCGAGGAGGCAAAGGGACATTTAAGTGAACAGGACGAGAGTTTTGAAGACCTGATTACGAACCTGGAAAACAGCCGGGTAACCATTGAACAGGAGCGGGAGGAAATTAACCGCTATAAACAGGAAATCCAGACCCTGAAAGAAAAGCTGGAAGAGAAACAGGTAAAACTGAATACCAGTAAAGATAAGATTCTAAGAGAAGCAAATGAACAGGCTCACCAGATTCTTCGTGAGGCAAAAGAATACGCAGACACAACCATTAAGAATTTTAACAAATTCGGCAAAGAAGGAATTTCCTCCAAGCTTATGGAGCAGGAACGCAGCCGACTTCGTGAAAAAATGTCTTCCGTAGAAAAAAATCTGGCTATGAAGGCAGAAAAAAAAGCCGTTAAGGCAATTAAACCGAAAGAACTGCGTGTGGGCGACAGCGTGAAGGTCCTGAGCCTGAACCTGCGGGGAACCGTAAGTACCCTGCCCAATGCCAAGGGCGATCTGTTTGTTCAGATGGGCATTCTGCGCTCCCAGGTAAATATAAGCGATCTGGAACGTATCGATGAACCGGTTATAACCGCCCCGAACATGAGCCGGTCCGGCAGCGGAAAGATAAAAATGTCCAAATCTGCTTCTGTGGGCATTGAAATTAACCTGCTTGGCAAGACCTCCGACGAAGCCCTTGCCGAACTGGACAAATACCTGGATGACGCTTACCTGGCACATATGCCATCTGTTCGCGTTGTACACGGTAAAGGTACCGGTGCACTTCGTAAAGCGGTGCACAATTATCTGAGGCGTTCAAAGATCGTAGCTTCTTACCGCCTCGGTGAATTTGGTGAAGGTGATTCCGGCGTTACAATTGTAGAATTTAACAAATAGTAATATGGGATATTCACTTACATTTATTCCACATTTAAGGAGGTCATTATGGTGACAAGACAGAAAATCATGATCGTAGATGATGATGCTAACATTGCAGAACTTATTTCTCTTTATTTAACAAAAGAATGTTTTGATACAAAAATGGTATATGACGGGGAAGAGGCCATCAAAGAATTCGACCATTTCCAGCCCAACCTGATCCTGCTGGATCTGATGCTTCCGGGTATGGACGGCTATCAGGTCTGCCGCGAAATCCGGCAGAAATCTTCCGTTCCGATTATTATGCTCTCCGCCAAGGGAGAAATCTTTGATAAAGTTTTAGGTTTGGAATTAGGTGCCGATGATTATATGATCAAGCCCTTTGATTCCAAAGAGCTGGTAGCCCGGGTAAAGGCGGTACTCCGCCGCTTCCAGCCGGAAAAACCCGCTGCTGCAAAGCCCGCCGGCAAATACGTGGAATATCAGGATCTGGTTATCAATCAGACCAATTATTCCGTAGTCTATATGGGGGAAACGGTGGACATGCCGCCAAAAGAGCTGGAATTATTATATTTTCTGGCTTCATCCCCAAACCAGGTGTTCACCAGAGAACAGCTTCTGGATCACATCTGGGGCTATGAATACATCGGTGATACCCGTACCGTAGACGTACATATTAAGCGCCTTCGTGAAAAAATCAAAGACCATGCAAACTGGGCAATTTCCACAGTCTGGGGCATCGGTTACAAATTTGAGGTGAAATCTTAATGAAAAAAGCGTTATACATTAAGTTCATTTCCGTATTTCTCGTATTCGGAGTCCTGAGCTTCGTACTGATCTCTACCTTAAGTTCCTTTCTAACCCATAAATACCTGGTTAACTCAAAGGCAGAAGCCATGTATAAGGAGCTGAACGTCCTTGCCTCCGGTCAGATTGCTGAATCTTATTCCGGCGGCGGTCCTTCCATGCTGGAGATCTACACCAATATGCGTGCGCTGGCATCCTATCAGTCCGCCCAGATCTGGCTCATTAATACCAAAGGGCAGATCCTGTTGAATTCCGGTGAAATCTATGACCCGGAACATTTAAAAACCATTAACGGATTTGACCCTACAGCGCTGACTTCCAGTTATTATCAGGTAGGAACCTTCTTCGACAGCTTTTCTACCAACGTTTTGAGCGTAGTAGTACCGGTTACATCCAATTATAAAGTAAAAGGCTACATCGCCATGCATTATAATATGAACCTGCTGGAATCCGAGAAAAATTCTGTCCTGAATATTTCCTACATAACATTCGGATTGATTTTCCTGCTGTCTCTGATTATTCTGGGGGCATTTACTGCCATGGTTTACATCCCCATCAAGAAGATCATCCAGGCGGTAAACGAATATGCCAGCGGAAATCTGAACTACACCCTTCCTGTGGAGACGGACGATGAAATCGGTTATCTGGCAGCTTCCTTAAACTACATGGCAAGCGAGCTGAATAAATCCGGCGAATACCAGCGGAAATTTATATCCAATATTTCACACGACTTCCGCTCCCCGCTGACCTCCATAAAAGGTTATGTGGAAGCAATCCAGGATGGCACCATTCCCCCGGAAATGCAGGATAAGTACCTGAAAATTGTACTTTCGGAAACGGAAAGGCTGAATAAACTTACCAGAGGGCTTCTGACGCTGAACAACTTCGATGACAAGGGAACCCTGCTGGAGCTTACCGACTTTGACATTAACGGTGTCATCAAAGATACTGCGGCATCCTTTGAAGGAACCTGTACCAATAAACGGATTACCATACAGCTGGTTTTTGAGTCCCAGACGCTGTTGGTAAATGCAGACATGGGCAAAATCCAGCAGGTACTTTACAACCTCATCGACAATGCCATTAAATTCAGCCACCAGGATTCGTCCATTTTCATAGAAACCACGGTGAGGCATGAAAAGGTATTCGTCTCCGTAAAAGACACCGGAGAGGGCATTCCCAAGGAAAGCATCAAAAAAATATGGGAAAGATTTTACAAGACAGATCCCTCCCGTGGAAAAGATAAAAAGGGTACCGGCCTTGGACTCGCCATTACAAAAGAAATCATCCAGGCACATAATGAAAATATCAATGTTGTCAGCACCTTAGGTGTGGGCACTGAATTTACATTCACATTGGCAAAAGCAAAAGAAACTGTGAACCAAGTGTACGAATAAATATAAAAATATAATTTGTCCCAGAACCCAAACACACTCTGGAACAGATCCTGATCACCAAAAAAAGAAGATACCCGGGCACATGCAGCTTCCGGTTATCTTCTTTTTTCTCTTACTTAGCAGCTTATAAATGAAATTTATTTCTCCTGACTATATCTAATAAATTCAAATACCGCCAGCAGCAAACATCCCACTGCATAACTTACAATGTCTTTCCAGTCAAACACAGAACCCAAAATAACCCTCGCCAAAGTGTTATTCTCCAGTCCCAATAATTCCACCAGATGAAAATATTGCAAAGCTTCCACAAATACCGCAAATAAAAATACATACAGCGGCAGCTTACGCAACCCATCCGGCAAAAAAATACGTACAAAGCAGTAGACCACGATCACAACCAGAACATCTCCCATATAAGGACGGATGATTTGATCATGCACAAACAGCGCAATCCCCACTTCTATTAAAAACAGCACGGCAAACAAGCCGGCAAATATCAGCCGCTTTCGGCTTTTACTTTTATTTCCAGTCATATTTCGTAAGATGGCCTTCCAGCTGCATATGGTCAAACTGATTCTGCCGCAGTGCCTCATAAAGCACAATGGATACGGAATTTGCAAGATTTAAGGAACGGATATCTCCAATCATGGGGATTCGCACCGTAGTCTCCTGGTTCTGAAGCAGAATTTCTTCCGGTATTCCCGCGCTTTCTTTGCCAAACATAATATAACAGTCAGGCTCATAGGAAGCTTCCGTGTATACCTGAGGTGCCTTTGTGCTTGCCATATAAATCTTGGCACCTGGGTTTTTACTCAGAAAATCCTCATAATTAACGTAAGTCGTAACATCCAGATCCTTCCAGTAATCCATACCTGCTCTTTTAATCTCTTTTTCATTCAAACGAAATCCCAGTGGTTCAATAAGATGTAGCCTGGTGCCTGTAGCTACACAGGTTCTCCCTATATTCCCTGTATTAGCCGGGATCTCCGGCTCATATAATACAACATTTAATTTAGCCATGTAAAGCTTAACCTCCTAATCAGTCTTATCTTCCGTCTTTTATTTTTAAACACGCTGCAGTAACTGTAAAATTGCTTTCTGGCAACTGTGCGCTACACACTCTAAAGCATGTTTTATAATTACTTTCTGACAGCTGTTCGCTACACGCTCTATCCCCGCAGCTTAGTAATAAACCGTTCCAGGTGTTTGAGCGCCACTTTCAGGTCCTCCAGGGAATATGCGTATGAGATACGGAGATAACCTTCGCCGCAGTCCCCAAATGCAGATCCCGGAACTACTGCTACTTTTTCCTCTTCTAACAGCCTGGTGGCAAATTCTTCTGAGGTCATTCCAAATTCTTTGATGCATGGGAATACGTAGAAAGCTCCGAAAGGTTCAAAACAGGGCAGTCCCATTTCTTTAAATGCGTGCATCAGATATCGTCTTCTGCCATTATATGCTTCCCGCATTTCGGCAACATCCACATCGCCGTTTTTCATCGCCTCGATTGCCGCATATTGGCTGTTGGTAGGCGCACACATGATGGCGAACTGATGAATTTTGGTCATCTGTGCCGTAATCTCTTCCGGTGCGCATACATAGCCCAGACGCCATCCGGTCATAGCATATGCCTTTGAAAATCCATTAATTGTAATGGTTCGCTCCCGCATGCCCGGCAGGCTTGCAATGGATACATGATCTCCGTTAAAGGTCAGCTCCGAATAGATTTCATCAGATAAAACAAATAAATCTTTTTCGATGATAACTTCTGCTATTTCTTCCAGATCTTTCCGGCTCATCACTGCGCCGGTTGGGTTGTTTGGAAATGGCAGAACCAGAATCTTGGTTTTTTCGGTGATTCCATCCAGCAATTCCTGCTTTGTCAGCCGGAATTCATTTTCTTCCTTCAGGTTGATAACCTTTGGTACTCCGTCTGCCAACACAACGCAAGGCAGATAAGAGACAAAGCTGGGCTGTGGGATAAGGACCTCATCTCCCGGGTTCAGCATGGCACGCATTGCCAGATCGATCGCCTCGCTTCCTCCAACTGTAACCAGCGTTTCCAGATCCGGTGAATATTCTATGTTACACCTGCGTTTCAGATATTTACATATTTCCACACGAAGTTCTTTTAGCCCTGCATTGGAAGTATAAAAGGTCCTCCCCTTTTCCAGAGCATAAATCCCCTCATCTCTCACATGCCAGGGAGTATCAAAATCCGGCTCCCCCACACCAAGTGAAATAACATCGTCCATTTCACTTACAATATCAAAAAATTTACGTATACCAGATGGCTGGATTCCAACCACCTTATCTGCTATAGGATTTCTCACGGGGTCACCAGCATCCTTTCATCTTTGACTTTTTTATCAAATATCGTTCCATGGTCTTTATATTTCTTCAATACAAAATGGGTTGCAGTGCTTAATACGGTATCCAGTGTAGAAAGTTTGTCGGAGACAAATCCGGATACTTCTTTTAACGTTTTTCCTTCCAGAATAACCATCAGATCATAAGCACCGGAAATCAAATATACGGAGCGTACTTCCGGATAGTTATAGATCCGCTCTGCAATGGAGTCGAATCCCTGCCCCCTTTGGGGCGTTACCCGCACTTCGATCAGTGCAGTTATTTTTTCTGTGGAAGTCTTATCCCAGTCAATTAAGGTATGGTAACCGCAGATAACCTTCTCCTGTTCCATTTTTGCAATTTCATTTGCTATTGTGATCTCATCCGAACCAAGCAATACCGCCAGTTCTTTCAGATCAATGCGGCTGTTTTTCTCTAAAAATGTTAAAATCTGCTCTCTCATCTTAGCTCCTATCTGCCTGCTGTCAGGCTGCTACAACAATTTATATATTTCATCCGGCTGGGGACGTTCCAGAAATCTGCTGTCCTCTCCGTTAAACAATACTCTGTCATTTCCATCGGTTGTTCTCCCGATCAGAGATGCAGGAATTCTGCATTTGCCCAATTCGGCAATCAGCCCTACTCCATCGTCTGCCGCAATCAGCAGCGCTCCGCTGGACATCATAACATAGGGATTTAGCCCAAAGTACTCACATATTTCGATCCTTTCCTGCTTTACCGGAATTTTTTTCAGATCCGCTTCCAGTCCTACTCCTGCACTTTCAGCCAGTTCCCAGAGTGCACCGAAGATTCCGCCCTCTGTCACATCATGCATGGCAGATACCCCGAAGCGGCTTGCGGCGGCAGCCTCCGGCACAACTGAAATATACCGGTCAAATCCCTTAGCCGTATCAATCATCGCCATTGGAAATCTCTTTTTCAATTCCTCTTCTTTTTCTTTCGCAATAATGGAAGTTCCCTCCAGGGCAATCCATTTGGTAAGTATCAGATCCTGTCCCGGCTTTACACCTCCTGTTGGAAGTACTTCGCTTTCCAATGCTTTCCCGATACCAGACACGGTAATCACAGGCTGGTTAACTGCTGCAGTCGTTTCGGTATGCCCACCCGCAATCTGAATATTCAGGGAGGCACAGGTCTCTTCCAGTTCCTGCATCATTTCCCGCAGTTGCGGCTCTTCCATCGTAACAGGGAGCAGAATGCTGAGCAGTACAGCTACCGGCTGTGCTCCGGACGTAGCAATATCATTGGCGGTTACGTGTATTGCCAGAGACGCAGCATCCTTAGCCGCCGCTGTGATGGGATCAATAGAGCATACAAATACTTCCCCAGGAGCAAGCTTTAACACTGCACAATCCTCTCCCACTCCTGCACCCTGCAGAACTTCATTTCGTTTTGTTTTTATCTGTCTGAACACCGACCTCTTTAAAGTCTGTTCTGAAATTTTACCAATTTTCATAAATTCTCCTTCTGATACCCTTAAGCGTGTTTGAACAATTTGAACATCCATTCCCGCCAACTGCATAGAATGATCACCGGATTATATCCGCCGGAATCAAAAATCCTATTGGATTCATTTTAATACAACTTAAGTGCAATTGCAACTGTTAGCCGATATCAGCTGATTTATTGTCTCTAAAATTGTTCTGTGTTATACTAATAACGGAAGATGATCTCACACTAGAACTATAGAGAATCTATGTTTAACTTCTCACATAAAGGCGGATATTATGATCACTAAAGAACTTATCAATCAGAGCATCGATTATATGCTGTGCCACCTGGACGATGAAATCACGGTAAAGGATGTGGCAGCCCACATTCACTATTCCCAGTATCACTTCAGCCGGGCTTTTAAATCCATAACCGGGGATAGTGTATACGCTTTTATCAAACATCTGAAAATGGATCAGAGCGCCATTGACCTAAAACTAAAAAGGGACAAAACCATTACCAATATTGGTTTGGACTATGGTTACAGCGCTTCTAATTATAGTACATCCTTTAAACTGCATCATTGTAAATCCCCATTAAAATTCCGTGAAGCAGCAAATGCAGCCAGTATCTCCAATCCATTTCAACCGGAAATTATAAATTATTTTGAGAGTTACGAAGTATATAACAGCAAAATAAAAATAGAACAGCTTGGAAATATCCGGGTTATTTATGAACGAGTCATCGGTAAATATGATGAACTAAAGGAAAAATGGTATCAGTTCTTTGATACTTATAAAGATTATATTCATGAAAACACCACATTCATAGAACGGTTTTACGATGATCCTGCCATTACTTCTTTTGAGCACTGCATTTGCGATATATGCGCATCTATAGACGATGACTGCAGGCTTGAAAATATCATCACCATAAAGGGCGGCAAATTTGCTGTCTATCAATTCACAGGCGAAATAAAAGATATCTTTTGTACACTCCAGGGAGTATTTGCTGTCTGGCTGCCGGGAAGCGGTTATGAAATGGATGAACGATACGGTTTAAATATTTATCGAAACATCAGCAAAGAAACAGATTTTGTGATTATGGATTTATACATTCCCATTAAATAGAGCAGGAATTCAGAAGTAGCTGCGAGGGCTTTATGCTATTATGAAATTGTCTTATCAGAGACAGTTTCAATTAGTATAAAGTCTTTTTTACGAAGGAGGATTCATATGTTTGATATTAGAAAATTACAGGAACAGGCTATTTGGGAAGCGGTCAAGCGTAAGAGCAGTGAAGAAACCGCAGAAGAAATTGTTTATGGAACCGATGGAACGGCTGCAGATCAGGATTCTGCTGCCTGGGTGAATGGTACCATGCATCGTCTGGAAGCGAAATTCAGTACCGCAGATGTAAAGCAAATTCGAATGTCATGCCAGTGTGGCTATGGAATGGAAGAAAAGCTGGCGCTGGTAAAAGAATTGGCTGCATCTTCTTCCAGTATGGAGGAATTTGCAGGATCTGAAAAAGCAAAAGCCGCAGGACTCTCCTATCTGGACGGCTCACTTTATCTGCAGTTCGGGTTCTGCCCTTGTCCTATGCTTGCCCAAGTGGAAAAATTAGATACCCTCACATGGTGCCAATGCACGACTGGATATAGTAAAGCTCTCTTTGAAAAAGCTTTCGACTGTGATGTGGATGTTGAGCTGTTGAAGAGTATTAAATACGGGGATGATATATGTCTTATGCGAATTGTTCCTCATGGTGTAATTTGGGGGTAGTGTTACAGGGAATACAAGTGCATTATATTTGGGTTTTGCTAAGTAAGGACGCTTTGTAAATGATAGGTAGTGTACGGAAAGAGAAGGGGGCGGACC
>NZ_JAWYAJ010000091.1:14051-15731 GCF_034124845.1 Robinsoniella sp. | reverse complement strand
GGCAACAGGAGGAACACATGTTACACTTGTTCTTTCTGGAAGGTACCATATATCATTTGAAGAAGCAGAGGTTATGAAGCAGGATTACAGCAATCATAATGAGATCTTCCCGGTGGTAAAACCGGTATTTGAAAAAATGGCATCCATTGTCAATAAATATATCCATGATCAGAAGATCAAAGGGATCTATCTGTGTGGAGGAACTTGCTGTCTCACGGGAATCGAGGAAATATTCGAGAAAAAAACAGGTATTAAAACCATAAAGCCGGAAAATCCATTCTTGGTGACGCCGGTGGGGATTGCGATGAATTGTGTGGAATAGTGGTGTTAAGGATGCGGGCATTCGCTGTAAAATTTTGAATGTTACAAAAATGACAGGGGTTATAGTATGGTAAAAGAAAAGAGATTGTCAGACAGTGTCTCAGAAGATATACTGGCGATGATAACCATAGAGAAACGATTTGGACCAGGGGATAAGATTCCCAATGAAAATGAGCTGTCTGAGGAACTGGGAGTAAGCAGAACTACCCTTCGCGAAGCGATCCGCATATTGGCTACCAATGGGGTAGTGGAGATCAAAAGAGGCTGCGGAACCTTCGTGTCTGAGCATATGACTGATATCAGCATGGAAGCATTAAAGCCCCTTTCGGAGGCAAAAATGGATGCCAGGGATCTGTATGAGATTCGGCTTATTTTTGAACCAGAAGCAGCTTTCCTGGCGGCAACCAGGGCTACGGATACAGAAATGAAGCGGATTCTAAACTTTGGAAGCCAGGTAGAAGAAAAGATTAAAAAAGGGGAAGACCGAACGGAAGTTGAGCAGGGGTTTCACAATGCAATTGCCAGGGCTACCCATAATGAATTTATCAACCAGTTAATGCCGGTCATCTACCGGGCCATTGATAAAGGTGTCATTTTGTCAAATCAGAAAGAACTGGCAGTACAGGACACCCTGTCAGATCATAGAATGATTATGGAATTTCTGGAGGCCAGAAATGCACAGGGTGCAAAAAGTGCCATGAAAATTCATATTCTTCATGCTATGAAGGAATTAGAAATAGAATCATAAGCGCTCCCGGTAACGGGGCAGTGAAATAAAGGCAGGTGCAGAACAATTGTACCTGCCTTTATTTTAATGAGAGTTGTATGATGTATATATTGACATTAGACAACATATGTATTATTATACATCATATCTCCTGAAACGGGTTTGAAGATGAAAAAATCATAAAAAAGAAAGGCGGCAGTATTACAGGCAGTCCTGTAGTCGGATATGGGTGAGAATATGAGAAGTGACATCATTACAAAAGGGGTAAATGCAGCACCCCAGAGGTCTTTGCTGTATGCATTAGGTTTGACAGAAGAGGAAATGAAGCGTCCGTTTATTGGTATCGTAAGCTCCAAGAATGATATTGTACCGGGACATATGAATCTGGATAAAATCGTGGAGGCTGTAAAACAGGGGGTATCCATGGCAGGGGGCGTTCCAATTGTTTTTCCGGCAATAGCAGTCTGTGACGGCATTGCCATGGGACATGAGGGGATGAAGTATTCTCTGGTGACCAGGGAACTGATCGCCGACTCCACAGAAGCCATGGCTACGGCACATCCTTTTGACGGGCTGGTGATGGTTCCAAATTGTGACAAAAATGTACCAGGTTTATTAATGGCTGCAGCAAG
>NZ_JAWYAJ010000091.1:13292-14041 GCF_034124845.1 Robinsoniella sp. | reverse complement strand
CAGCAAGGCTGAACATTCCATCCGTTTTTGTCAGCGGGGGACCAATGCTGGCAGGCAAATTAGCCGGAGAGAACATAAGTTATTCGAATATTTCCGAAGCTGTCAGCCGTAACAGAACAGGAGAAATTACAGACCGTGAACTCTGTGCATATGAAAGCAAAGCATGCCCAACCTGCGGTTCCTGTTCCGGTATGTTCACGGCAAACAGTATGAACTGCCTGACAGAGGTTCTGGGAATGGGACTGCCCGGCAATGGCACCATACCGGCAGTATATGCCAGCCGCCTGCGCCTTGCTAAACATGCCGGCATGAAGATCATGGATCTGGTTAAAAAAGACATAAAGCCCTGTGACATCATGGTCAAAGAGGCTTTTGAGAATGCCCTTACCATAGATATGGCGTTAGGCTGCAGTACCAACAGCATGCTTCATCTTCCGGCGATTGCCCATGAATGCGGGATCAGGCTGGATTTAGACCTGGCGAATGAAATATCGGAAAAAACACCGAATCTGTGTCATCTGGCACCTGCAGGGAATCATTATATTGAGGATTTAAATGAAGCGGGTGGAATTGGGGCTGTTATGAAGGAAATCAGTAAACTGGGACTTCTGCATACGGAACTTATGACCTGTACCGGAAAGACAGTAGGAGAAAATATCCGGGACAGTAAAATTACGGATGAAGACGTGATAAGACCGGTGACAAATCCTTATAGTGAGACCGGTGGAATTGCGGTTTTAAAAGGCAAT
>NZ_JAWYAJ010000091.1:0-13282 GCF_034124845.1 Robinsoniella sp. | reverse complement strand
TGGTTAAAAGGGCAGCAGTAGATCCCAAGATGATGTGCCACAAAGGAAGTGCCAGGGTTTTTGACTGTGAAGAAGATGCACTGGATGCCATTTACGAAGGTAGAATTCATGCAGGAGATGTCATCATCATCCGATATGAAGGACCAAAAGGAGGTCCTGGTATGCGTGAAATGTTAAATCCCACTTCCGCCATTATGGGAAGCGGTCTGGGAAACTGTGTGGCGCTGATAACAGACGGACGGTTTTCCGGTGCCACAAGAGGTGCAGCAATCGGTCATGTGTCTCCTGAAGCAGCAGTGGGAGGGAATATCGCGCTGATCCGGGAAGGGGATCTCATTGAAATAAATATACCGGAACATATGATACGGATTCTGGTTGCGGATGAAGAACTGAAGATCCGCAGAAGTGAATGGAAACCCCGCAAACCTCGGATAACGAAAGGATATCTGGCAAGATATGCAAGAAGTGTAACTTCCGGAAGTACCGGGGCTGTACTGGAGTAAATACAACTGCTCCCGGTCCAAAATTCATTGACTATTCAGGTTTACACCTTTATAATAGATATAAAGTGAACAGGATTGGAGCAGGTTATGAAGATAAAGAACGTATATGAGGAATTAGGGCAGGAAAACTATTCTGCTGTGAAAGATCGTTTTTGTGGGAATGAAAATTTATTAGAAAAATTTGTAGTCAAATTTCTTAAGGATCCTACCTATAAAAATCTGGAAGGATCTGTTAACGAAGGAGACCGCCAGGGAATAGAAATGAATGCCCATACTTTGAAGGGGGTTGCCGGTAATTTAGGATTTTGCATCCTGCAGTCAGTCTGTGCTGATTTGGTGGACTGTATCAGATCCGGTAATGACGACCATATTCCGGAGCTGTTTGAACGGGTAAAAAGTACCTATACGAATATCATACATGTAATCGAAAAACTGGATTAGCAGAGGGTGGACTATGGAGCAAAAAAGAAGAACCATTTTAATAGTCGATGACATGGAACTGAACCGGGCAATCCTTAATGAAATGTTCTATCAGAACTACAATGTACTGGAAGCCTGCGATGGTGAACAGGCTCTGCAGTTAATTTCCCAGAAGAAACATGAAATTGATATTATACTCCTGGATATTGTAATGCCTGTTATAGATGGGTTTGGGGTATTAGAAAGCCTGCAGAGGCAGAATTTGCTGGAACGTCTTCCTGTGGTGATGATTACTGCCGAGAATTCGGAAAGCGTCATGAAAAAAGGCTATGCGATGGGAGTTACGGATATTATAACAAAGCCGTTTAATCCGGATATCGTAAGAAGACGTGTGAAAAATGTACTTGCGTTATACAGCAGGCAGGAGAGTCTGGAGGAGCTGGTAGAACAGCAGACACAGGCATTGCGCAACCAGACAAGGCAGCTGCTGGATGCCCTCAGCAGTATCATTGAGTTTAAAAATATGGAATCAGGACAACACATTCTGAGAATTCGTATCATAACAAAGTTTTTACTACAAAAATTATCAAAGAAATTTCCCGGATATAATCTTACTGCAAAGCAGATTGAAACCATTTCAGAAGCTGCTGCCATGCATGACATTGGAAAAATTGCAATATCCAATTCTATTTTAAACAAACCGGGAAAGCTTACCAGTGAAGAGTTTGAGATTATGAAAACCCACACTGTTAAGGGCTGCGAAGTAGCAAGAAAACTTAAATACATACAAAACCAGAATTTTATGGGATATTGCCTGGATATCTGCAGACATCATCACGAGCGCTGGGACGGGAGAGGTTATCCCGATAGCCTTCAGGGAGATGAAATCTCTATTTGGGCACAGGTAGTTTCAATTGCGGATGTCTATG
The DNA here is from genome assembly GCF_034124845.1 of Robinsoniella sp. NCBI lineage: Bacteria > Bacillati > Bacillota > Clostridia > Lachnospirales > Lachnospiraceae > Robinsoniella > Robinsoniella sp. Next base: position 11,430 of record NZ_JAWYAJ010000091.1, on the reverse strand, counting down.
ATGCATTGACAAGTGTGCGGGTATATAAGCCTGCTTACAGCCATCAGGAAGCGATAGGGATGATTCAAAATGGAGAATGCGGGACATTTAATCCCAGGCTTTTGAAATGTTTTAGCGAAAATGCAGATGAAATGTACCAATACCTTTTGAATTTGACTGATGAAAATGCAAGCACGTTTGGTTACGAGGATGAATACGAACAGAAAACGACAGCAAATATGACCAATATTTCTGACCGGACCTTACAGCTTCTGGAGCTTGAAAGGGAAAAATACAGGATTATTACGGAATTGTCTGGAGATATTGTATTTGACTATGATACCCAGAGAGATTTCATTAGCTTTTCTGAAAAATTCAGAGAAATTTTTGGAGGAAATATCATCATTGAGAATGCCAGACACTGGATACAGAGCAGTGGATTTCTGCATGCCCAGGACAAAAATAAATTTATAAAACATCTGATGATACTTACCAGTCAGAATGTAACCTGTAAGGTTCAGGTTCGCCTGATGGTAAAGAAAGATACCTATGAATGGTTTGATGTCTATATTCATTCCATCTGGAACCAGGAAACCGGAGAGTGCCTGACTCTGATGGGGAAAATGGTCAACGTGGATCAGCGTTACAAAGAACTGGAGCAATGGAAAAAAGTGGCTAACACCGATGGACTGACAGGGCTGTATAACAGAAAAGCATTGGAAGAGAAGATCAGTGAAGTGCTCATTAATGAGTCATCACAGCAGTCAGCACTGTGTTTTATAGACCTGGATGATTTCAAACAGGTAAATGACGGTTACGGCCACCCCTATGGAGATGAACTGCTGGTTGCGATTGCCAGACAACTGAAAGGTTGTGTAAGAAGCACGGATATAACTGGCAGGATTGGCGGGGATGAATTTATCGTATTGCTACGGGGGATAAACTCCATTCGGGATATGATGGATAAAGCATCACAACTCTGCCATACTCTGGGGAAAGGATTCAAGGGGTATGATTATTCCGTCAGCATCGGGATTGCGGTATTCCCCGAAGCCGGAAAGACATACGAAGAACTGCTAAGCAGGGCTGATCAAGCCTTGTACTGCTCTAAAAATGCAGGAAAAGACCAGTATGTGATCTATGGAGAGGATACGGCTGAGATGCCGTTTCGTTCCCTGTTGTCAGAGGTAGACAGCTTTGTCCAAACCGAAGATGAACTGGCTGAAATTTTACATAATGGCGGTACGGAAAAATAAGGCGGTATGAACTGCCTTATTTTTTTGCACATTTATTAAAACAAGTCCCAACTATAAGCCCTATCTGCATGCCGTTACAGCATTCTTATATAGAAACATTATAAGTTACAATGGTCCATTTTTCATTCTGTTTCATTAAAAAGCAGGGTGTATTAATTTTTTTCCGATAATAGTACTCAAATAATTTTTGAAAGAAGCGGTAGTTTAAAAATAAGGCAACATTTTCATTAACAGTCATAATATGCATCTCCAATCATTCAAAAATTTTATTTCTGCGAGCAATGATCTGTCATTGTGTAACCATTGGACCTCGGCCAGCATACAATAGAATATAGTATCATACTGCACTATTCTAATTATATTCCAAAGGAGTGAAATATATGACCCATGTAGTACAACTTACTGAATTAAAAAAAGGAGAAAAGGCAGTGATCACAGAGTTGATCTCCTTAAAAGAAATGAGGCGCAGGCTTCAGGATATAGGAATGATAGAGGGGACAACAGTGGAATGTGTTGGAAAAAGCCCTCTGGGAGACCCCTGCGCTTTTTTAATAAGAGGTGCTGTAATAGCTCTTCGCAAAGAGGATGCTGGAAGTGTAATGGTAGAATGCAGTGATTAAGAGGAGGCGCTTATGGGATTGAACAGGTCATCATCAGGAATGACTTCCGTTGACAGAGAACTTGTGATTCAAAAACAGAGAGAAGAAGATAAAGTGATTGCACTTGCCGGAAATCCCAATGTGGGAAAAAGTACCGTTTTTAACCAGCTGACGGGAATGAAGCAGCACACCGGCAACTGGCCGGGAAAAACGGTAGCCAATGCACAGGGGTATTGTTCTTATGGAAATCAGGGATATGTGATGGTAGATATCCCGGGATGCTATTCCCTAATGGCACATTCCATGGAAGAAGAAGTAGCGAGAGACTTTATCTGTTTTGAACACCCGGATGCAGTTGTTGTGGTGTGCGATGCAACCTGTCTGGAGCGAAATCTGAATCTGGTTTTGCAGATTCTGGAGGCTTGTACCAATGTGGTAATCTGTGTCAATCTAATGGATGAAGCCCAAAAAAAACAGATTAAGATACAATTAGATTCATTATCAGAAAAAACAGGAGTTCCGGTCATCGGAATAACAGCCAGAAGTAAAAAAGGCCTGGACCAGATATTTGAAGGTCTGAATCAGGTTTGGGAAGAAAGAGAGAAAAAAGAACCGCTGGTAGTTTATCCAGATTATATTGAAGAAGCTATTCACCAGCTGGAACCGTCCGTTAATCAAGTCTGCAAAGGAATACCGGACACCAGATGGCTCTGCGCCAGACTGCTGGATGCAGATGACTGCCTGCGCAAATCCATGCAGCAGCATATTGGGAATGATCTTCTGGAGAATGAAGAGATACATAATATCCTTTCCGATATCAATTCCAATTTAGCAGACCTGGACATTTCCAGAGAACAGCTGAGCGATGATATCGCCTCAGCCTTCGTAAAGAAAGCAGAAGAATTATGCAGGGATACCGTTAATTTTGAAGATAAATCATACAACCGGAAAGACCGCCGGCTGGACCGGTTATTTACCAGTAAGTTAAGTGGTTTCCCTATCATGTTCCTGGTACTGCTGTTTGTCTTCTGGCTTACGATCACCGGAGCTAATTATCCGTCACAGCTTTTAAGCAAAGGACTGTTCCTGTTAGAAGACCAGCTGGTATTATTCTTCCAGAAGATAGGTGCGCCCACCATTTTATATGAGATTCTGGTATTTGGAATATATCGTGTTCTGGCATGGGTAGTGTCCGTTATGCTGCCTCCAATGGCAATTTTTTTCCCGCTGTTTACGCTGTTAGAAGACTTTGGGTATTTGCCAAGAGTCGCATTTAATCTGGACAGGTGTTTTAAAAAATGCCAGGCGTGCGGGAAACAGGCTTTGACTATGTGCATGGGTTTCGGTTGTAACGCTGCCGGAATCATCGGATGCCGTATCATAGATTCTCCCAGGGAACGTTTTATCGCCATGATTACCAATAATTTTGTCCCCTGCAATGGCAGGCTGCCGATTCTGATATCCGTAATCTCCATGTTTTTTGTAGGAAAGGTCACCGGTGTATTTTCATCTCTGCTGTCAGCAGTTATTTTAGCAGGCATGATTGTGCTTGGCATAGTGATGACCCTCACGGTCTCCAAGTTATTATCCAGGACAATTTTAAAAGGCATGCCATCTTCTTTTACCCTGGAACTGCCGCCTTACCGGAGACCACAGATCGGAAAAGTAATTGTGCGTTCAATTTTTGACCGTACATTCTTTGTACTGGCACGTGCAATAGTGGTGGCAGCACCTGCAGGACTGATTATCTGGCTGATGGCAAATCTGTCTATTGGAGATATGACGATATTAACCCATTGTACAAGAGCACTGGATCCGTTTGCCAAGATGCTGGGCATGGATGGCGTGATATTGATTGCTTTTATACTGGGCCTGCCTGCAAATGAGATAGTAATTCCCATCATGATCATGACGTATATGGCACAGGGAAGCCTGATGGAAATAAATGACCTGGATGTATTAAAGCAGCTTCTCGTACAGAACGGATGGACCTGGGTAACGGCAGTCAGCACCATGCTGTTTACGCTGATGCACTGGCCCTGTTCCACAACGTGCCTCACCATACACAAGGAGACACAGAGTATAAAGTGGACGCTTGTTTCGGTGGTGGTGCCTGCAGTTGTGGGGATTGTGGTGTGCTTTGTGTTTACATCGGTGGTAAGGGTGTTGGGGTTAGGTTAAATTTTGAAAGCAGCTGGGGGGAAGTGATTGGCTTCACCCCCCAAATTCAAGATTCAATTCCGTATCTGCCTGATTTGCCACATCCATGGAGTGGGTTACTATGATCACGCACCTATCAGCAAGGTGGTGCGCATAGTGGACTAATAATTTCGTGATGGCTCTCGTATTTGTTTCATCCAGATTCCCGGTGGGTCAGGAAGCGCATCCAAAGTGGAAACGAGATTTAAATTTTCTTCGGCTGTGAGATAATCGATGAGGTTGTAATTCTGAAATATAAAGACCACTTCCTTTCGGCGATAGTCTGAGAGTTCTTTTTCATTTAATGGTTTGCCATTTAAGATAATAGAGCCTTCATCAGGAGTATCCAACCCGCCTAAAATAGAGAGCAATGTAGTTTTTCCACAGCCAGAAGAGAGCCAGCCCCATTTTTTTATTTCAGTGTCTCAAGTATCAGATCCTTTTCTCCCATTTCAACACAGATAACAGTATCGATCGGATGGAAATCAGACTCATTTTCAGAGATATCAAACATCCAGCAAGAGTCCCCTTCACAGCTTTTAACACAGCTACCAATAACCGGTTTGCCGCTGTGAAGCAGATAAGCTTTTTCAATGGTATTGGCAATATTGTTCAGCAACAGTTTTTTTACAGGCTTTTTCAAGTGAATGTATAAACGGTAATCTTTGCCGGTAAAGACCACATTGTCCATTTCATAGACATAATGAGGAACAGGCTTTGTTGCATATACACTGTCTCCAGTGCATTTTAAATATTCTGCTATACAATCAAGGATGCGGCAGCTTTCTTCAGGAATACTTCCATCAGCCTTCGGACCGATATTCAGCAGGTAATTACCGCCGCGGCTGTTGATCCTAAGCATTAAGTGTATGATCTGTTCCGGAGTTTTCCAATTATGATCATGTTTACTATAAGCAAATGTATCATTTAGAGTCGCAGGAACCTCCCAATCGCCACTAAAGGGAAGTGATGGGATTGCATTGTCACCAGTTGTCATATAATCACCAATCTGGTTGCCAATTCTGCCGCTGACTATGCATTCAGGCTGTATGGATTTGATCAGGTCATAAATCTCCTGGCTTTCTTCTTTTGTACATCCCATTGGAGTATCCAGCCAGAGCATATGGACATCACCGTAACCGGTAAGCAGTTCTCTAATCTGAGGGAGGCATTTTTCATCCAAATAACGGCGAAAGTTCTTTCCAGTGTTATCTTTCTTGTGTATATATCCGTCAGGATGATGCCAGTCCTGGGCCTGAGAGTAATAAAGGCAGAATTTCACATCATACTTACGGCAGGCTTCTCCCAGTTCCGCTACGATATCACGTCCAAAAGGTGTTGCGTCTACAACATTATAGGAAGAGCAATGTGAGTGATAAAGTGCAAATCCATCATGATGCTTTGCAGTAAATGTCAGGTATTTCATCCCCCAGTCGCGAGCCTGGCGGACATATTCATCTGCATTGAAGTTTACCGGGTTGAACTGGGCAGCCAGTTTTTCATATTCGGGAATAGGAATATCCAGATCGTTCATAATCCATTCTGCAATATTATCTGTCACTTTTCCTTTGTATTCTCCTGCTAAGATGGAATAGAGTCCCCAGTGGATAAACATTCCGTATTTCGCTTCTTTAAACCATTTCTGTTTTGTATCATACATAGCGGCATCTCCTTTGATTTTTTGTGTTTGAATAAGTCAAACTTATATTTTATCATGTTAACATACCAACATTATAAGATTGACATCAAGAAAAATGCAATATAATATTATAATGAAAGGATGTGATTTTTTGACTTTTCCGGATATCACTACAAAAGTTATCCACTGCGTATATTACCGTAATAATGAAGACTGGAACTATCCGATCAATATCTATCCATATAATACCCTTTATCTGGTCTTGGATGGTGATGGTGAAATTCTTATTGGTGATCATATCATCAGTCTGCTGCCGGAACATGCGTATCTGATACCGCCAAACACACAGTTTTCCTGTAAGTGCAGTCATTATATAGAAAAGATATATATCGATTTACACGCCGAACTGCTGCCAGGTCTGGATATTTTTGGTGCAATGAATGGTATTGCTTCTGTATCCATAGCCCGGGATGAGATTCTGGACGTGATCAGCCGCAGCAGCAATCCAATTTCCGCTGGGGATACCCCGGCATTTACTGTTTTGGAACCCAATTCCTTCTGCGATAAACTCTGGTATGATGCTTTTTTGTTAAAGCTTCTTTCACTCCTGATACCGGAGAACTGGACATCTCCTGATAGTCAGATCATGCGCCATCGGGATATTCTGGATGATATTGATATCAATCTTTCAGCAGCATTGCGGATGAGCGAAATCGCCGATAGACACGGCTGGCATCCGTCCACTCTCAGCAGGGCATTTCAAAAGGATTTCGGCTGCAGTATCAAAACATATGTGGAGAAACTGCTTTCCGCCCGCCTTTGCCAGGAACTGGTAACCACCGATAAAACCATCAAAGAACTTGCGGCACAGTATCATTTTTGTGATGCTTACTATCTGTCTGCTTTTTTTAAGCGGCAAGAGGGAATTTCGCCAAGTGAATACAGAAGGGTTAATATGAGAGTTGAACTGCATAATGAAATGGGGCATAACCGTTAAAATAAAATGTATGGAAATGCCAGATTGAAGTTTCGTAATAAAATAATGGGATTAAAAAATTTCATACCATAAATACTACTTTTTAATACATATATTAAATATTTTATAAGTACTATGATAAAATTGTATGCGATACTATTAATAACTAAATTCTGTTCTGTTAGAATAATAAATAAAAAGTAAACAGAAAATGGGTCAATATGAATCCCAAAAAGAGTAGCATTCAGACTGAACAGAAGCAATCTAAAAAAGGAGTATGAGGTATGAAGAGAAAAATAATAACAGTAGTTTTATCTCTGACATTAGTAACAACAATATTTTCAGGTTCGGCAGTTTCTGCATCTGCAAGTGCAAATTCTAATTCCCGGATGGATACTGTAACAGAAAGATATGTGGAGGCAGGAAATACAATTCAGTTTCTAGGGTATAACAATAGGGTATGGCTTACCATTGATTATAATAAAAATTCAATGAAAGCTACGGCATCAGGTGTTAATTCAAACGGAGCATTTGGTTATTCCAGGTACGTAGATGTTGAATATTATGATAAAAATGATAATCTGGTGTTTCGTGAGTCAGTACTTGGAGTATCCAATGGCCAAGCTCTTGCAAAGAAGATCAATAGTCAACCCTATCAGAAAGGTGCATATTTTGTAATTAATCATCAGGAACAATATACACGGTTTAAAATAGCCAGAAATGTTCTCGGTGGATATAATTTTTCTAACGGCAGTCCTATAGATGCAAGCAAAGGACGTTTTTATATTGGAGGAGAATATTTAGAGTATACAACAGAAAAAAAATCAGTTCTTTTGACGGAATTACAGGATGCTGTACAGGATGCGAAACAATATAAGGCTGAAGATTATACACCTGCCAGTTTTAACAGGTTACAGAATGCAATAAAAATGGCGGAAAAAGAAATGGCTGCCGGTACTACAAACGTTAATTTAAAAGACTTAAAAGCGTTAATTGCAGAAATGATTGGTAAATTAGAACAAAGTAATACAATCATTTTACAAGGTCATTATAATTTCAACCAAGTAACCATTAAATTTGATTATGCAAATAAGAAATTAAAAACAAATTTTAATAGTGGTGTTCCGCACCCTGGATTCGGAAATAATCTTTATTACGGTGTATACGTCATGGGAAAAGACGGCAATATGAAAGTCAGTGTGGCTTTAAAAGGAAATGAAGAAAATTCAAAAATGGCTAATGCACTGAATAATCTTCAAATAGAAAAAGGAGATAAGATTATAGTCTTACATGAAGAGGCTGCATCACGCTTAAAAGTTATGGGGACTGTTCAGAATGTATCAAAAGATTATCGCTATAAACGACTGTCAATTTTTACAGTTGGAGATGAAAATCTGATTTTTGACGGTGAAGGTAAGTCTGTGGAGATAGCAGAATTGACTAATTAAAATTAAGGTACATTTATTCTAAATTTTAATCGGATTATAAAAAACAAGGAGTTGTTGTAATAGTAGATCATATATCTATAGGTGCACAGCTCCTTGTCTATGTCTGAGAAGGATTCCCTGATGCATAGCACAGCTGCTCGTTTTTATTTACATGCCCAAGATATCTGTTCCTTAAAAACAGCAGCAGAAAATATATCAAGTCAAAAATACATAATAATCAGTCAAAAATTGACAATTATTAACGTAATAATCGATAATTTTACTTTTTCCCTGAAATAAGCATTTTCCAGTCAATTATGTTAAATTTACTTTCATCTGTAAGATTGATATAATTTATAGGTAGCTTTGTTAGGAATCATAGGCAGAATAACCAATAAATTAAGGCATCGAATCCTATGAATCACAAATTTATACAGGGGAAAAGGAGATGTGACAATGAAAAAGAAACATTTCACAAGGCGATTGCTTTCTGGCTTTATGGCAGTATGTATGTTGATGACTGTTCCCTCCGGGACGGCTTTAGCAGCCAGTGAGGAAACAAAAGTAGTATGGACAGCAGATGAGAATTCGGATATGGGTCCTGCAGAGAGTATCGAAACGGAAGCAAAATTGATCACAGGTGGAAATTCTGATGCTGCGAAAACAGCAAGCACAGAAATTAATGCATCCGAAACAACAATGACAGAATCAGATACCGCTGGAACAACAGGCACAGAAATTGATGCCGCAGGAACAACAGGTACAGATTCAGATGCCGCAGAAACAACAATGACAGTATCAGATGCTGCAACAGTAGCCACAGAATCCGATGAAACTAATAAATCAGCTGGTTTGGAATCTGGTGCAGATCCAACAGCGAGTAAGGAATCTGACGCCAATTGGACAGCAGTAGAAGAAACAGAATCTGCAGTTGTTTATAGCGGAAACTGGATTACGACCAATGAGGGCGGTCAGAGCGGTGGTCATGCCAAGCAGACCAATTCTGCCGGAGCAACGGCAGTCTTTACCTTTCAGGGAACTGGGGTTCGCTGGATTAGCCAGGTAGATCCTACCTATACAACTCCAGCCAAGGTTTACCTGGATGGAGAATTAATGAAAAACGTCAGTTCTTACGATGCAGATACAAACTATTACCAGAGAGTAATTTATTCTCTGGTTGGTATACCGGACGCTCAGCACACGTTAAAGATTGAGTGTCAGGGATCCACGTACATTGAAGTAGATGGATTTGCGTTTACTGCGGATACATCATCGGTACAGGCAGATAAAATAGATGTATCACCTGCTTCTTTATCACTCCGCAAGGGAGATACCCAGCAGATGAAAGTGTCTGCTAAAAGCGGCATTTCCGATATTTATGGGGCTGAAGCGTCATTTGCCAGTGAGAATGAAGCAATAGCCACGGTTAATGATAGTGGACTGGTCACAGGAAAAGACACCGGCTCAACATTTATCACAGTAGCTGTCAATGGTCTTGAACCGGTAAAAGTCCCTGTAGAAATAGCAGTGGAAGCACAGATGAGGCGTGTGGTTGACAATGAACATCCACTTATCATTCACCACATGCAGCGTGAATTTAACAGCAACTTACCGGGAACGATCCAGGGCGGTCATAATGTGAAGGACTTCTGGGATAACTTGCCGGAAAGAACAAAGCCCTATCAGGCACTTGTAATTCATGGCGGTTACTATATGAACAATAATTATGTAGTGCGGGGGCTGACACAGGAACAGTTTTACCGTCAGCAGGCGGATCTGTGCAATACCTATAACATCCCGTTTTTCCTTATGATAGGTAACTCTTATACCTCTGATGTGATGTCGGATGCTTTGGTAGAGGAATTTTTCCAAACATATCCTACTTTTTTAGGAGTTTCTTATTCTGAGTGCCATATGAAAAACTATGCTGACGATGTTGCAAATAAGCTTGAAATCTGCAACCGGTACGGAGGATACATATGGTATGCGGATCAAGTTCTTTCGGCACAATTCACAAATATGCTGAACACGGATACTTTTGTACATGCTGCCAAAAAGTACAGCAAGAATCTGATATTGATGCACAAGACCTCCACTCCCAATTCCGGTAATATGGGAACAAATGCATCAGAAGGAGTTATAGAAGGAGCATGGCTGTCCGGGATTGCCGATAACTGGGGAACCCTTACGGATTCCTGGATGTGGTATATAGACGGATACTGGAAGCTGTATGGAGGACAGGGAGGCGGTATTGCCTCAGGCGGTGCAGAAGAGTGCCGCGGTCCATTTGCCATGCCGGATCAGTTGTTTGCCTATCGTATGATTCAAGAGGGACTCAGCGGAGCTACCGTGTTTAGTTTTGAACATCCGGTTGGAGCCGAAGGCGTGCGCAATACATTATCTTCTACCTATACGGACATTGTGGACAAAGCAACACAATTTTTGCTGGATGCAAAGATACCTGACCGAAATGAGGTGGCTGCCAAAACCAAAGTGGCAATCACTACCGAAAAAGGGCAGGTCAGCAGTATATTGAATTCTGCACCTATCTATAATACCCTTTATGGTGATACCGGCGCCGGGGGTGCCTATAAGTCCATGGTTACCAAATCCACCGGACGGTATGGAACCATTCCGGTTATTCCATCTCTTGTTACAAACGAGTTTAAGGCGAAATACGAAGGGAAGATGGATTTTATAAACAACGATCACAGTAAAGCTTTGAATAGTGCCCAGAAAGTACTGGAATACTTTGATAACCGTTATCCGGAAACCTACACAGGGAATGGCTATGCAGAAAAACTTGACAATCAGTGGTTTACCTACAATAGTCTGTGGGAAACGCAAGGGAATCAAAACGTTTCTCTGGCACTTGATCATGGTTTTGCCGATTCGGTGGATATCAGCTATGATAACTTCACTTATCTGGTAATCACCGATCAAGCGGACAAAACCAGTGTAAAATTCAACAACTTTTTGCTGGACAAGGATGATGTATGGAACGGATATAAAAATATTAACGATCCAAACGGAACCGTACATTGGGATACAGATAATAACAGTATGTGGCCCAATTATATCTGGAGAAGTGTCATTCCAAATGAATTCCGTCTGGATGAAACGAATCGGAATGCGTCAATTGCAATCCATGGCTTGAAAGAGGAACCCAGGATTGTGGTAACTGACGGAATGTATGACGATTATCATAAGAAAAACCAGTATACGATCTCGGATGGGGAATGGGACGGTGCAACCGGAACTTATACCTTCCAGATCAGTGCAAACGGATGGGTTGAGTTTGATGTGCTGATCTGCAACGAGGATGTCTATGAGCATTACGAGGAGCAGGAATATT
>NZ_JAWYAJ010000090.1:4648-24733 GCF_034124845.1 Robinsoniella sp. | reverse complement strand
ACGGATACCGAAAAATCCAAAGCTCCCAGTCCATATTTATGATTACAAAAAGAGAACATCGCGCTAAATTAACACGATGTCCTCTTTTATTGTCCTCACTATAACTCGATAAGCGTTACCTTATATTTATCTTCACCATCCCCATAAACCTTTACGCCGATTTTACTTCCCTTCAGGCGTTCCGGTATCTTCGCCTGTATGCGGATTTGATTTCCTTCAATGAAAAGATCCTTAATAATAATTCCCCAGATCCCCAACGCCTTTTTTTCTTTCGGATCAACAGAGATCAATTCCATTCTTTCATCCAGATATTCTGCCGCAGCTAAAATGATACCGCTTCCCCATAAAAGGCTGGAATCATACTGCATCCCTTCATATCCGCAATGTGCCCAGTTTTCAAATGGCAGATTTTGAAAACCGTCCTGCATTGCAGCCACAGCCCGTTCCAGGTACTCCCATTTACCCGTATCCAGATAATATTCATATAAAAGCATTGCACAAATGGCTTCTCTTGCATCGTTCCATTCATTGTCTGTGTTTTGAACGGTAAACCCACCATATGTGTCGATGCGGATGCCAGGATGGTTCCATACCTGCTGGGTGAGAAGAAGATAATCTGTCACTTCTTCTGCTTTTTTCCTGTCCTCAAAAGATCCCGTAATTCTATATTTTTTTAAATAAGCTATAGATGCAAAAATAGCAGACAGGTTGCACTGTGGATACTGTGCCGTATATCCGTCATAAAATGAAAAAGATTTTTTTGCACAGGATAGAAATGTTTCCAGATCTGCCCATCTCTGCCGTGGACGTACCTGTTTTTCAATAAAATCAATCCCCAGCATACCGCCGTTCCTATAACGGATATCTCCTGTTATCTCTCCCAGTTCCAGAAGAAATAGCACACTTGCTGATGTTTCTGCATTAAAATCCCGGAATTGTAATCTGCTGGGTTCACCATTTTCATTAAACCAGGATGGTATACACCCATCTTTGTGCTGAACAGAAACCAAAAATTCACCATATGGAATACAGAAATCCAGGATATCCGATTGCCTCTTTGGAAATAACTTCTTGGCCCAGCAGAGCATCAGCCAGGCTGTATAAGACATCTGAAGCGTATGAAATTCATTGTAATAACCTGCCCATCCATCATCTCTCAGCCAGGTCTCTGTCCCATCACGCTCCAAATAGCATATAACCGGAAACATTCCTTTGGTTTGAGGTGCAGACAGAATCAGATTTAAAATCTGCTCGGAACGGACTTTCCATTCCCGGTTTCCCGTCTTTTCTCCATAGCGATACATTCCATAACCAGTGACCAGTTCCTGAAGCCAGCAGGCAAACCATGCGTCATGTTTATAATCTGTACGGCTAAACCATTCACCCTGCCTTTTTCCTGTCACCGCACCAACCGTTTTATTCTCTTTTTCATATGTATAATAATCTCTAATGGCCTGTTTATCCCAAATTTCATTTTCCCAATCCCGCAATGAGTAAATTTCCGGAAAACGGACATTTTCATAAAGATCCTCAAAAGATTCTTCCCGATATTCTTTGTATCTGTCCCATATATAGCTAACTGCACTTTGATATCCCAGTTTTTCCTTTTCCTGGCTAACCATGGCGGAATAACAGTATGTATAGCTGTCTCCTTTTTCTAAATGAATCTGTACAAAAGAGATATCACTTCCTCTTACTATATGTGTATGCCCGGCCTCACAGGGCTGATCGGGCTCCACGCCACGAATTCCTATCCCCCCATAGGATATCCAGGGATGTTCATTTTCTGTTACATTTAAGTCCATCCCCAGAGGCATTCTGCATAAATCATCTTCTGTCACATCTTCAAGTCCCGCTATTATTCCTGCAAATACTTCTTTTTGCTGCATCATTACAATGGGAGTACGGAAGTTATAATGTGATACTATATCTGTCATAAATGTTTTAATTCTTTGGCTCCAGACAAAGTCCAGAGGACCTTCAGACGGTGTGTCTGTTTCTCTCTTTGGTATCATATAATTCCATTTATCCTCGATTGCCCGAAATCCTAATTTGCGTTTTGCCTGTAGTGTAATACGGAAATTAACTATATTATTATATTTATTTACGCTTTTTTTCTCCCCCTTTCTCAGTATTTGATCTAAACTAATTTCACGGATAACCGTATAATCCGGATGTTCTAACCGGATTCTTATGTTTCCGTCCTTCTGCTCAATAGATGCTGTCTCTGTGTCTTCCTGATAAAATATTGCATAGGGACGTTCATCCTGAAGTGTTGTCACATATGGAAATGATTTTAAAACCAGTTTTTCTCCCTCATCTCCTAATAGATAAATTCGTTCTTCATAAGGAGAATTTCCACATTCTATTTTTAAATTGTTATTTTTTATCGTATCGTTCATTGCTTATCCGGGATGCCTGTTAAACAAGCACTCCTTTTCCCCTTTCATTCATTATCTGCTGTAAAAATATAGTTTCCGCTTCCTGTCTCATAAATAAAGCAGGATGCCGTCTCTTCCTCTTTATCTGGTTTATAATTAACTCCATTGCAGACCATCGCCTTTATCTTTCCACACTTCTTTGGAAAATGAATTTTTGCTGAAGTATTAAATGGTATGGTGACATTCAGAACAAATTTTCCCTGTTCTTTTTTCCATGATACTTTTACATGTCCATTTAAAATGTTCATCTCCGCTTCGACCCGGTTCAACTCCTCCGGTACAGATGGAACTATTTTTAACTTCTGCAGACCCTGCTTATCAGTTTCAATTTGTATTCCACCCAGGTATTTATAGAACCATACACAAGCTGCTGCCAGCATAGGATGATTTCTGGAATTCATGATATTATTATCCCTATCCGCTTCCCATCGTTCCCATATAGTTGTTGCTCCTTTTGCTAACATATAGCCAAATCCCGGAGATGTAGTGGATGTCATAATCCGGTATGCTTCATCATCCTTTTCATTACGGCATAACACCTCAATAAGGGATTTAGTCCCCATATTTCCAGTGGTCATATGATATTGGTGCTCTTTTACATTATTCACAATATTAGCCACAACTTTTTTACATTCCTCTTCGGGTACCAACCCAAGATCTAAAGACAGCGCATTGGCACTCTGGCTTCCTTTATCATACTGACCTGTATTCTCGTTGTAGAAACAGCTATTGTATTTTTCAAAAACCGTCTTTTGTAATGCATCTAAGAAGGCTGCATCCCCATTTCCCAGAATTACTGCCATTTGTTTTATCTGGGAAATGGAATAATACAGATATGCGGTAGATACTAACGTTGCCGTCACATTTTTTGAAACAGCGCCCGCGCCATATTCTTCCGGGTAACATTCTCCCTTGGGACATGCCCATTCACCAAAACCGGTACGTGAAATCAAGTATTGATCCGCCTCTTTTAGCAAGGCTTTCAGGTAACGAATCATCCCTTCATAACTCTCTTCTACTATCCTTTTATTACCATACATCTGATACATTAATAAGATCAGACTGATGGGTGTATTGACCTGTGGATCACACGGCCGGCGCCCCCATCGAAAGGGTGCAGTATCTGCAAAATATCCTTTTTTATCCTGGGTATCATATACATCCCTTGCCCATTTCTCAAAAAAGCTCCCCATATCAAAGTGGTATGTACACCCTTCCGCTCTGGAAGTCGTATCTGTCGTCCAGCCATGGCGCTCATCTCTCTGAGATGAGTCTGTAGGAATTCCCATCAGATTACAGGCATCAGTATGTTTCATTACTTTAGCCATCCGGTTTAACAGTTCATTATCACATTGAAAGATTGCATTTTCACTTAAATCACTTCTTATATGCTCGACGGTTAAATGATGTATCTCTGCATTTCCCTGCTGCTCTACTGTAAAATACCGAAATCCATGATAGGTAAATCGGGGAGCATATTCTTCTGTTCTCTTATCTCCCCGGAGTATATAGGAATCTTTACATCTTGCCAATCTCAGTGGAACTTTGTCCAGATCCCCCTGCTCATTTAGTTCTTCCGCAAAAGACATCTCTACTTTTGCGCCTCTCTCACCAGACACTTCTAGCTTCACCCAGCCTGTGAGATTCATGCCTGCATCATAGAGAAGACGTCCGTCTTCCAGGGTCTTTACATATTTCGGCACAAGACATTTTACAATTTTAATAGGCGGAAGCAATTCTCCTGTCAGCTTTCCTCCCGGATGTTCTGCCACCGTAGCCAGAATCCATCCACCCGGACGTTGATGTTCTTTTAAAAACACTGTTTCGTATTCCGGCGTATCCCACCCGTCTTTTTCCAGCCGTGCATCATAATCTTCTCCGTCATAAATGCTGTTATAAAGGATCGGACCTTTTGCTACACACCACCCAATTCCCCAATCTGTAACTTCTTCCTGCACGCTGCCGTCTTCATATTCAATATTTAATTGTGCCAGTACTTTGGGCTGACCTGCCCATCCGCTTCCAAGGATAATACCAATTACATTCTGTCCATTTCTTATATTTTCTGTTACGTCATAACTGGAATACAACAAAGTTTTGCTATAATCCGTAGCTGCGGGATCCAGCAGTTTATCTCCAACCTTATGCCCGTTGATACGAAGTTCATAGTATCCAACGCAGCATATATACATCCTTACCTTATTGATTTTCTTTTTCTGGCTTGCAAAAGAATATCTCATTAATAAGCCATTACCGATCAATCCCCCAAGAAAACTCAGCCAGTTACCTTTCCAATCATCTTCTGCCAGCAGCCCCATTTCAAACCAGGCAGATGCACTGAAAACAGATACCTCATTTTTTTGATTCCAGATGCGTACTGCCCAATAAACTCTTTGGGCGCTTTTAAGGGGAGCACCTGCATAGGATATTCCATAACAGAGCCTGCTTATTATCTTTCCTGTATTCCAGATATCGTACACCTCTTGACTGAGGTTTTCCTCCGAAGATGCAGCTACAATCTGATAAGCACTCTGATATCCTCCCATTTCCGATGATATAACCTGCCAGCTAAAAAGCGGTGTTATGTTCTGTACTCCCAATGGATTGGTTTCATATTCACATCTTAAATTTACCGGTGTGTAATCACTCATTTTATATCCTCCATTCCAATGAATCTTTATTCCCGCGAGCAACGAGTCAAACGGACACGCAGGCGCGTCCATTTGGCGACTGCCGCGAGGATCAAATACCCCGCTGCCTGCAGCGGAGTTTTTGATTATAAAACCATTATCCACATTTCATTTGTTCTCTTCAATCATCCAGACTATAGATTTTGTATAACATTTATAGTTACCTCTATCCAAACTAAAAAAACTGCCATACCTTAACATCAGGTATAACAGCTTTCCTCTGAGCACTTTACCACTTAAAGAGCAGGCCACTGGGACCTGCTCCTTTTCCTGTTTCATTTAGAATTTTACGCTTTTACTTGCTGAATAAGAACTATAAACCTTTTTATTTCCAACCTTATGATACGCTCTTATTCTAAACCGGTAGCTTCTGCCTTTCTTCAGTCCGGTTTTAGTGTAAGATAAAGTCTTTGCCGATTTGGATGCAATCTTTTTGTACTCTCCATTATTGGTCTTCATATAAATTACAAATCCATCCGTACCTGACTTTTTATTCCACTTCAGAGCCACTTTTCCTTTTCCTGCTTTCTTTGCCTGAATCAGACGCGGTTTTGCAGGCGCCGTCGAGGTCTTCATTACAGAGGAATAAGAGCTGTACTTCTTTTCTTTTCCAAGCTGGCTGTAAGCTTTTACCTTGTATTTATAATCTGTACCTGATTTTAATCCGGTGTTCACATAGCTGGTGTCTTTTGTGGTCTTAATTTTACTCCACTTCTTTGAACTGCTGTTATACCGATATACGATATAACCCGTTGCATTGGATGCTTTCTTCCAGCTGATGCGGATGCTTCCTGATTTATTTTGGGAAGCTTTTACGCCGGTTGGTTTAGCAGGCTTTTTCAGTGTAAGCTGTGTCCACTGGGCATACACGGTTGTATTGGCTTTCAGACTGCATACCTGTCCAGCCTTGATCTGGGCACCGCCTGATACTGCGGTAAACCAGCCGTTAAAGCTGTAACCGTCTCTGGTTGGTACCGGAAGCGTTCCATAAACGGTTCCCTGTGTGACTGTTATGGAATCCGGACTTACTTTTCCGCCTCGGGCATCAAATGTCAGCTTATATGTCACAGGTTTCGGATCTTCTTTTTTCTGCCACTGTGCCGTAAATGTGATGTTTCTATCTGGCATTGTATACTGGGTGTCTGCGTGATAAACTCTGGTACCGTCAAACCATCCGATAAACAGACAGCCGTTCTTTGTAAATGTATTTTTCGGCAGGGTGATCTTCGTCTGTGCCTCTGCCTGTATTGCTGAGGGAGCCGTTCCTTCAGCTCCTTCACCGCCTGTAAATGCTGCCGTGTACTTTTCAGGGATTGGAGCTTCTTCCTTACTGATGGAGAATATTGCAGACGTTGTACTTGTCTTATCATTGACATTGGCGGTTACCGTAACTTTCACGGTTCCGGCACCGGAAACTGTCAGCATATTCCCTTTGATACTTCCAATTCCATCCGGATCTTCGGTAATCACATAGGTGTAAGTGATATCCTGGTCTGCATGTCCCGGCATCTGGCAGTCTCCCGTAAGGGCTGCTTCTGCCTTCAGCTCGATCTGTCTGCTGGATTCCAGATAAGGTATTGTAACTTTCTGATCTGCAAATACCGGTGCCTGAAGTTCACAGGTGCAGCCCTTTACCGTAACGGTACAGCTGTCTGCTTTTCCACTGGTGGATGTGGCTGTAATTACAGCTTTGCCCGATGCTACAGCCGTCACCTTGCCGTTTGCAGATACTTCTGCAATTTCCGGGCGGCTGGATGACCAGGTGATCTGATCGTTTGATGCCTTTCCGTCATTCGTAGTCACATCCGCATACAGTCTTCTGCCTTCTCCAACTTCCAGGCTGAGTGTTTTCAGGCTCACCGTAACCTGATCTGCCGGAACTGCTTTTTCCAGTCCTTTGACTGCCGCTTTTAATGCCTGCAGCTGCTGGAATACCTCAAGCTGTTCTGTGTCCTGTGCATCCAGGACTTCCTGTGCACGATCAATGGCATCTAATAAATTCTTATAAGAAGCCTGTGCGTACTCATCTCCTTTGATTGCCTTTGCTTCTGCAATCTTTTTCTCAAGAACGGACTTATCGGTCACATTGGAAGGATCCTCCTGGCTGACCAGTTTACACCCTGACCACTGGGAATGTCCGCTTCCGATATTGCCGTCTTTTGCAATCGCTTCTAATTTCATAGTTTTTGCCCCGGAAATGTCAACGGAAGCAAATCCCATTGGAGATGTGGACTGTAAAGCTTTATCACTGGTGTGTACCACCGTTCCATCTACGGTAATCTTAAAGGTAACTGCTGCCACTGCCGGTTTACTTGCATCAATTCCATAATAAGTTTCAAATTTCTTATAATTATGGCCCTCCGGCAGATTGAAAATTAATGTAGAGGTACAGTGTGCTCCGTAACCTTTGTTAAAGGATACCCGGTTTCCATTCTCATCCAGTAAGGACATCGTACCGCCATCCTGGTTGGTATCCACCTTGATCTTGTCACCGGTTCCTTCCCAGTAACCTACAGAGGAGTTAGCCTTATCTAAATAATCATGGTCGGACAGATAATCCGTCTTATCATAGCTGCCTTCTTCTGTTACCGTAATCGGAACTACAATTGTAGAAACATTTTTTCCGTCTGAAACATTTACCATCATCCGGCTGGTTCCTTTATTAGAGCCATAAAGGGATACGATGCCCTCCGATAATTCTGTAATGATAAAGGAATCCGGCTCTGAAACGATTTTTGTAATGGTAATGGTATCTCCGTCCGGATCTTCTGCAATATCCTGTGCCGTAAATGTGGTTCCTTTCAGGCTGTTTACTTCCTGATTCGGCATGGGGTCTTTGGCTGCCGGCGGCTGGTTTACCGTTTCTCCGGGTTCTGCTTTCGCCACGGTGATGGTGCAGTCCGCATTTCCTGTTTTGCCATTTAACTCAGCGGCAACGTTTATCTTTACAACGCCTGCCCCGAATACTTTTAATTTGCTGCCAGTAATGACCGCCCCCGTCTCTCCCGCATCCGCTACGGTGTAAGTATAGACTGGACGGAAGGTATGTCCTTCTTTTGCGCAGGTGCTTTCTTTCATGGTTCCGGTAAGTTCTGCCGTATATTCATCTACTTTTGCAGGGATCATTATTTCTTCCGGCAGTAATCCAATATCTTCTATTTTACAGGTACATTCCGGTGTTCCGTCCGGTGCAAATTTAAATTCACTTTCTAACGGAAGCATACAGAGTGCATTTCCAATTTCACTATCTGCATCTGCTGCTGTTACACCTACGTTTGTAACTGTCAGCCCTGTGGTGATCTGCGTAATTCCGGTATAGCGGAATACAAACTGCTTTGTGGTATTTCCCGATACATAGACAGCTTCTTTTGGCACGCCGTCCATGTTAAACTTCAGTACGGGATTTCCGGTTTTGATCATATAGGAATCAAAGTCAACCGTAAATTCAATCTGGTTATCACTCTTCTCCATTGCTACATTTTCGATTACCGGTTCTTTCATCGGTACTGTTAAATCCGCCTTAATCCATTCCACATTGAAGCTGGTGTACTCCATTGTCTGATTGTCACCTTCATAAAATAACCCGATATTTCCATCTGGAAGGATAGACAGACAGGAATAGGCATAGCTTCCGCTTTTTACCAGCTGGCAGTATTTCCACTCAAATGTCTTGTCCTCCGGATTATATAGCCCGATTCTGGCCATACCGTTGTTTCTTGCAGGTCCATTTGGATTTGCTAAAATAATGGCTTCTTTTCCATCAATCTTTTCCGGGTAATGGGTTGCTGTTAACTGACAATAAACTTCTGGTACACCCGCATCCCGGACAGGTTCCCCCCAGGTAGTTCCCGAATCCGTGCTGATTGAATATTTCAGGCTTCCGGATACATTCCTGCAAAACTGAATCAGTGTTCCGTCATTCATCTCCACAATCTGGGACTCCGTTAAGATAGCACCGCCGTTATTCATTGTAGAAAGATCGGTCCCGGCTGCCTCAAGAGGAGACATCTGGGTACGCTGCCAGGTAACGCCGTAATCATCACTGTAAATACTGGTAGCTGCCTGGGCGGATGTCCAGTTCTGGTTTGCCACATAGATGGGAACAATCAGACGTCCCGCATGCTCACCCTTTTTCACCTGGATCCCCACGCCAGGTCCTGTTCCACAGAACAGCATCCAGTCTTCTTTGATCATCGGTGTTAAATCTACGGGTTTTGACCATGTTTCTCCGTCATCATCGCTGTATGTGCTCCAGATTCTCATGTTGCGGACAACTTTTAATTCTCCTGCATTGGAACCTGTATAAAGGAAGATGTTGCCTGCCGGTTTATCATCTTTGAATAATTCACCGGTACTGAAATCCGGTACGGTATAGTCTGTTGGCCTTGCATCTGCTTCCTCTGCACCTTCCAGCCATACTTCTCCGTGTTCACGAATTGTATAGGTCTTGGTATAATTATGGGTAGTATTCAGTACACTTTCATAATCTCTTAAAATACAATATGATTTATCCCCTACCTGCTTATATCCGGATCCTTTTTCCAAAAGGGAGGTATCCATCGCTGCTTTTGATTCCGGGAACATATCTACCAGCAGAAAGACTCTGCCGTTTACCTCATCCTCTACCATCGCTGCATCTATTGTCAGGGAATGCTGCTGCTGTCCTGCCGGTAAGTTAATGATGGTCTGTCCGTCTGTCCAGTTCTTTCCGTTATCGAAACTTCTCCTTATTGCCGTATCGATATTTCCCTGATCCCCCGGTCCGCTTTGGCGTTTATCAATCGCTGCCAGCACAACGCCATTCCTTGTAGTAAGCAGGCTTGGTATCCGGTGTGACGCCGATCCCTTGTATCCGTTGTAGAATAACTGCTGATCCGCTGATTTAAATGCATCTTTTGGCAGCTCTGCTTCTTTCTCTTCTCTCAGTGTCACTTTATGGATATCGGTTATCTGCTCTTGGGTTAACAGATCCGATCTCACTTCGATATAGCTGATACTGCCGGTGAAAGGATACTGATTACCTCCGCCCGAACGCTGTGTTTTGCCAAGGTCAACGGTATTTACACCCTGGCTACTGCTGACAAATCCTGTATCCGTGTTATTAATTACTCTTTCTCCGTCAAAATACACCGATGTACCGGTTGGTGCAAATACATAGGTTACCGTATGCCACTCATCTCTGGTCATATTGTTTACGCTGGATGATGCCACATTGACATTGGTATTGTTATTGCGGACTTCATAGCCCACAGTACCATCGTTTACATAAACATGGGTATGCGTTGCATTCTGCGTATTATTTGATACACTGAACAGACTCATCAGGCCTGTTTCGGTCTTTTTAAACCGAACGGTAACTGTTCCCTGGGTCAGACCCTTTAGTTTATCAAGTGCTCCGGTATAATCAACCGGGCTGGTTGGAACGCCGTTTGCAATTTTCACTTCTGATTTCTGAAACAGTACTGCAGGGTCCTGCCCCTCTTTTTTAACAGTAAATACGGCTGTCTTCTCTGCCGATGCTACTGTGCCGGGAACCAGTGCATTTACCCGTACTTTCATGGTACCTGCCTTGCTGACTGTCAGTTTATTCTGCCGGATCGTGCCGATATTCTGCTGATCTTCTGCTTTTTCAAAGACATAGGTAATGGTTTTACTGCTGTGGCCTTCTGCCTTGCAGTCACCGGTAATGTCGCCAGATGCCGCTAAACTGATTTCCATACTGTCTTTATCCTGGGGTATTACAATTTCTCTGTCTGCAAATACCAGGTTGCTGATCTCGCAGGTACACTCCGGATCGCCTGTCATTTTCAGGGTTGCAGCAAATGTAATCTCTTTGTGGTTCTTTGCATCTGTGCCTGTTACCTTTGCAGAGTATGGAATAAAATCTTCCGGAACTTTAATCTTCATTCCTTCTGATCCATAGTTACTTGTTTTGGAAATAGCCACTCCATTTACATCTGTTATACTTACCGTTACATCCTGCATGCCATTTTCATAAGCCGCAAGTGCAGACGGATCAAAAGAAGCCTCTTTCTTTGTACCGTCAAAGGTAACTTCTGCTGCTATGGTGGAACTATCTGTCCAGTCACTGAATTTATAAGAATAATTAGAGACTGCAGAATCATTCTTATAGAGCCCTGTTTCCTTCAAAATCTGCTGGAACATTGCCATATTACCCCGTCCATTTGGATGGACATTATCTACTAACCATCCATTGCTGCCCGTATTCAGGAAATCATTTCTGACATTTTCCCCGTATGCAGTCCAGTTTTTCAAATGGTCAATTACGGTAATCTTAATACCTTCGATCTCCGCCTTCATATCCTGTTCCACATCATAAATGGCATTGAAATATTCTTTATAATTTTTTCTCGGTTCATCCGGGTTCATGTCACAGGGAACTCTTAACACAATATAGCTGCCTGGATTATTCTGATAAATATCCCGAACCAGTTCCTTATAATTATTCTTAAACTCTTCCACGGTGAATCCGGTAGCCGCAGAACCTGCCACTTCTCCTCTTGTAGATGCATCATTGGTACCCAGCATAACCATAACGACATCGGGATGGAATTGATTCAGCCTTCTGTCAATCTGATCCAGTGTCGTAGACACTGTCGCATTGGAAACCCCCGTATTGATAACCACATCCTGCTGCCTGCCCTGCTCTTTTAAATATTTCTCAAACAGTTCCGGAACATTATCATACCCGTTTGTCAGCACGCCATGGGTAATGCTGTCACCCATGAAAAGGTAAGTAACCGGTTCCTGGCTGTTCAGAAGATTTGTCAGATCTTCAATGGTGTTCACATTGCTGTCTTCATGTGAAAGCGCCTGTGCCTGTCCGTTTTCAGCAGCCGTAAACCGGACATCCTTTAACTGACGTTTCCTGTCTCCTTCGTCAGAAGTCATGCGAAGTACATACTCTGTTCCTGTTTTCAGACCGGTAATGGTAAATGGCGCCGCCGCCTGTTCCCGTGAAATTACCTGACCATCATAAGACAGTTCATAACTCCAGTCCAGATCCGTATATCCTTCCGGTGCATTTACCTGGATCTGATCTGCTTTTACCTGTACCGATGGAGAAGCATCCACTTTTAACAGCGTAGGATTGACCGGCAGATCAAATCCGGTATATGCGGTGGTATGCCCGATGCCAAGGGTTGTTTTGATTGTATTTGCAATCTCCTGGTGTCCAAGTGCGGTGAGATAATTGCCCGGATCCAGATAGGATGCATCCAGACCTGTGATATCCACCACCACGGTTTCTTTTACTGCTGCCTCTTGATTAATAGCCTCCGTATAAATGCTGATCAGGGCATTGTCTTCATCGGAAAGTGACGGTGCGGGTGTGATGATAAATGGGATTCTCTGATCCTCATAAAGCCTGTCAAGCAATGTCCTCAGATCCGCCTTGAACGCCTCTTTACCGGACTCACCCTTCTCATAATCGCTGCGGTCTACCATAATGCCCACAGCCTTGGGACCATACTGGTCGATAAGCTTGTCATATTTTGAATTCAATTCGGAAATGGTAAGCCCTGCCTGAGCCGTATTAAATACAAAACGGGAACGTTCTACGTAGGTTCCGCCTGCACGCAGGTTATCTTCAAAGAATCCTACATAATTTTTAACCGGTCCCACCTGGTCAAACTTTGGAACAGCCGTATCTGATCCTGTCATTAACCATGTATTTGCCGTTCCTGCCGCCTGCATAACGCTGAAGTCGTTCAAATCGGGCGCCTTCTGAGTCATTTCTTTTAATTGGGCAACCGTAAAGCTTTGATCTGTTACAGTTACAAAATCAATCTTTCCATTAAAATTACCCAGGGAATAAAATGGTGCTGCGTTATAGATTCCGCCGCCAATACTGAAGTTCGTATATGGAGTCTGGCTATTATTTACATTTTTATTAAAGCCCGGATTCCAGCTGCTCCACCATCCACTTGGGTAAATGTTATCACTTCCATCGATTACAACATAAGTATCCTCTGCCTGTCCCGAATGAAAACTGACTGCAATGGTATGCCATTTGTTATCCTTTAAATTCACGGAATTTACCGATAAGTTGGCTTTCAGTCCATTGCTTTTGTCATTTCGGAAATAAGCCCTCAGCTCTCCGGCATTATTGATTCCAAATACCATATTGTTGCCGTCGTCTGCGTCGGAGCTTCCGGCCCCGAAAATTACACCACTTGTGTTGGTCTTGAATTTAAAAATAATACTTCCGCCGATATCGTTTGTTCTGAGATTATTAGGCACCTTCAGGTAAGGTGAGTCTGCTCCGCCATATTCCTCAGATGTATAATCAATGGCTCCTGCTGCTGTTCCGTCAAAAGTTCTGTCACTGAGATTCAGGTCTACTGCCTGGGCATCGGCATTGACACCTCCTGCAAAATCAGTCTGTGCCTGTCTTCTCACATCTTCTAATAAATTTCCCGTTGTCTCCAGAGGAGCTGCTGATTTCTTCGACTGTGCTTCAGACTCTTTTACAGCTTCCGTCTCTGTCTGAACCTCTGTCTCTGTTACAGCCTCAGATTCTGTCTGAACTTCCGTCTCCCGTGCCGCTTTGGATTCTGTCTGAACCTCTGTTTCTGGCGCTTCTTCGGATTCTGTCTGAATCTCTGTTTCTGTCTGAATTTTTGTTTCGGATGGCGCTTCTTTCTGTACCTGAGCCTCAGATCGTGTCTCAGGCAACTGTTCTGCCTTATCCTGTCCTTCCGATTGTATCTGAATGCCATTCAGGCTGTCTGATCCCGCTTGCACCGGAAGGTACGCCGTCTGAAATACCATACAGATACATATCATGACCGACAAATACCTGGATATCTTTTTCTTCATGCTATCCTTGTTTCCTCTCTTCATATTCATTCCTCATCTTTCTTCATTGATCAACCCTACCGAACCCATCCACGGTGATCTCTCAATGCTCCCTCCTCCCTTGGCGAATCTTTTTCAAGCCCCTCTCACCACTGTTTCCTAATCTCCTTCTCAAATACGGATGTGGACGATGCATACATTATAGCAAAAATAATTTCTTTTTTAAACATATAAACGGGAGAATATTTCTTTTTCAGTAGTAGTATACAAATTAGCGATGTATTTTCCAGTTTTTACCGAATATTCTTTGTGTATAATGTATAAGGGTTGTGATTCAAAAAGGAATTTTGAATTTTTTTAGGTGGGAGAAAGGAGGATTGAGAATTTGTTTGAAGGGAAAAGGGAAAATTTTTTCAATAGAAAAGACATACGGTAACAATGATATTTTATCTGTTCATTGATTCCGTATGTCTTGTTAGGATAAGTAGTATCTACCCTGGCTGACATTCCAGTTCCTGCAGATACAGTTCCAATAATCCCTCCTGATAGCCGGCCCTTTTAAGCTCTTTCATTTTATCAGCCGCTGCCATTAATTCTTCATCCGTAATCCGCTCAAGCAGCTTTAATCTTCTGTCAGAAATCGGTCTGGATGAGATAACCTCACCGTAACATGCACAATCCATATGCCAAAAATGTAACTTTTCCCCATAATAATTTTTTAACCGCTGAGCTATCCATAGCCCCTCCGGATCAAAATCACCTGCATAGTAAATGGATGTCCCTGACCGGGCAAGTTTGTCCATCAGAAGTACCGATGCCAGCTTGGGCTGTCCATTCATGCACATACAGGAATATCTGCCCTGGGCTTGGGATGCCAGCACCCCAAAAACCGATGGATTTTCTACAATATAGAGCCTGCCGGCTATACTTTCCACCCTTTCCCATCCAGCTAAGACAGAAAGTGTTACCTGCATCGTTTCTTCCTCTTTGTAAAATCCCTCTGCCCCTTCGTGGAGGTCTCCATTCTGTTTCCAGGCACGTATCCCATAGACTGTAGTATAATTGGATATATCATCCTTTAATATGCCTGCTCTAAGGTATATTTTTTGTTTCTGAATTGCTGGAAAAACTGCCTGGCGTATGGATTTCTCTTCCATTGACTCTTCCGGTTGTCCGCAGGAATTTGTTTGAAAATTGCTATTGCAGACCCATGTAAGGAGAGAATAGAACAGGATTCCTCCATCGCTTCCTTCGTCAAAATAGTGAGGATTGCCCGTCACTCTGGATGCAAATACAGCCAGATATTCAAATTTATGTTCCTGATAAGGAAGTTTTTCACATGCATTCATGACATTCTTTAACAATTCCTGCATCTGGGATCTGTCCGCTTTATAGCGGCGCTTGAGTAGCTGCCAGGCGCTACCGTTTTCCTTCCTAACGCTTTCCAGCCAGTAACCAGCCTGTTTCCCGGTAAATTGCATACATATGTCTGCAAAAGCTTTCTCCTGCCGCTGCTCCTCATCATACCTGACTTCTCGCTTGCTTATCAGATTTTCATGAAAATAAAAACGTAGCAATTCCTCTGATGTAATACCTGAAAATCTGCTTTTATCTATAGCCTCCTGCAGGCGCTTTGCTGATATCGCAACCCTTTTTTTTCCATGATAGTTTTTCCGAAAAAATCCTTCCAGAGTTTCGATATCCTCTCTGCTCAACTTCCCTAATACAACGCTTCCCCCTACACTGCCCAGAGACGCATACTTCTTACGGAACCCTTCCATCATATGCGCAAGAACAGGATTTCCATTAAAATATTCCTTACATTCCTGCAGCTCTTTTCTCCATATCGTGTTCATCCTCTATCAGCTCCTTGATTTTACCGTTCCATAAATAAGGCATAACGGTTACAAACTTTGCATTTTCAGGACGCAGCAATTGATAGATCGCCAGCGTATTTAAAGTATCACAATCGCCCCATAGTACCTGGGAATTTATAATAAAATTGAATTCAAACTCCATCATAAGCCGGAACATGTCACGGATATTCCGGTTGTCTACACCGGCAAAGGCTTCATCCAATGAAATCATTCTGGGCGCATCTTCCCTTGCACCCTTGTACTTCGCCACTACAGCCGAAAACAGAGGAACATACATAGACATCGCTTTTTCTCCGCCACTAAAGGTACCAAATACGCTATTGGTTAATTCCTTCACTTTCTCCCCGCTCTTCTGGTAAAATAATTGAAATTCAAACCATTTCCGATAATCCAGCGTTTCACGCATAACGCCATAAAAGGATATCATACCATTGCTGTCCTTAGCCCCGCGTCTGGCTTCCTCCACCTTTGATCTGAAATGAGCTGAAAGCCTTTCCGCTTCATCATCCCGCATTACCCGGTAATCTTTCTTCAGCAATTTCACCAATTCGCTGGTGTCCAGCTGATTCTCATTTTCGGCAGTTTTGCTTCTCAGGCGCAGGCTTAATTTTAATCCACTGGAAGTGTTCATTGCCCCCATTAATTTGTTCATTTTTTCTACCCAGGCAAAGGAAGCATTCATCTTACTGCGTATCTTTCTGCTGATAGTATTTGCCAGGATATCTTCAAATAATTCCCGGTCTCCCGCCCTTAGCAGCTCATTCAGTTCCAGAATTTCCTCATCCAGATACTTTAAAAGTTCAAGAAAGCTCACCTTTGTACCACGGAATTTAGCATACATATCCATTCGTTTTGCGGATCTTCCAATCTCCGGAAATGCTTCCTCTAACTCTTCAAATATTGTTGTCTGCGTTAGCTGATACTCCGTCAAAAATCCCCTGTTCTCAAAGTAAACCTGATTCAGTCTGGCTAATATATCCTCTTTTACGAAACTGCCTGCCCGGTCTTCCAGTGATTCCACTGCCTCCTGGGGTGTATCCCCCTTTACTTCCACATAGCCAAGGCGGCGTTCCTGTTCAAATCCTGCCTTCAAAAATGCAATCTGGTCCGCCATGCTTACTTTTAAGTTTTCCTGAGCCGCGAGCGCTTCCTGCATATGCCCGATCTGCGCTCGCAGCGCTGTACTTTCCTGCACACAAGACTCCTTTTCTTTTGGAATCTTCATAAGGCGGTTCATACAATAATCTAGTCTTTTCCGTATCTCTTCATAATTAGTCATGCTTAGCTGCTGCTGTATGGAGTTTAATTCTTCCTGTTCCTGTAAAAGAGTTCTTCTATACTTCCCTTCATCATATCGAAGGGTGTCCATATCCAAATCCAGATTATCCAGAACTTCTCCCAGTTCTTCCACCCGTATCTGCATTTGAATATAGGAGAAATGCCCTCCCTTTAACTCATAAAGCTGTTTCCAATACTCTTCTGCAGCGGTTTTTGCCTCTAAGAAACGCTCCAATACACAGGGAAGATACAATTTTTCCGCCAGCGCCGCTGCCTGCTTCCATATTTCCTGCATTGCAGCAGTCATCTCATTTACCTGCACTTCCAGGCGTTTTACTTCTTCTAACAGGCGTTCCCATTCCCGGTTCGTTTCTTCTTTCAGTCTCCATGCCGCATGCAGATCCTGATCAGAAGGAAATTCGTTATACTCCTGCTGCAGTTTTCTCAGCCTGTCGTCCCATTTTAGAATCTCAGCTTCCAGCTCTTGTAATTGTTCTTCAAATTGGCGGCATTCATCCTTTAAAGCTGCTATCTTCGCCTGTCTGCTGCGCTCTCTTGCATGTACGCCGATAAATTCAGCTTCATGGTCTTTTGTTATGGTGCCATTAATCACTCCCATCCGATAGCGGCCATCGGGATAAACCGCTATAGAATCCTCACTGTCATATCCGATATTCTCCAGAATACGAATAATTCTTTGATTAAAAAATAAATCATTCATTTCTTCATTCACATTAAATAAATCCAGTAAACTTTTTGAAGCCCGCTGCTTTTGTACAAACAGATACCGATCAGACATTCCCTGATCCGCTGTCATCACTTTTTCCCGGTATTCCTCATCAATTACAAGTGCATCCAGAATCCCCATATCCAACAATGCTTCTTCCAGATAATTGCACTTTTCCGCACTGAGACCCGCATCAAATTCAATTACCTTATAAAATTCCAGATAGGGAATCCCCATCTCTTTTAAATGCATACGGCTGCGAAGAACCGCTTCACTGCGCGGTGGTTCCGGCTCTTTTGCTGTCTCCCATTCCCGCAGTTCCAAAACTGCTGCGTCCAGTTTTTCTTTCACTTCCTTCTTTCTTCCTGTTACAGCATGTTTTCCTGCGCTCAATGCTTCTTTTTTAGAAATCTGGCAGTCTGCTACCAGCTGCCGAACCGTTCCATAATCAGACTGATCCCCATACCGATCCGCATAGCTGCTGATTATACGTAGGATTTCCTGCTCCAGTATCAGTTCCTGGTTACGCCCACTCCATTCGTAAATACTTTCCTTATATTCATTTTGTGCCTGTGCACAGAGCATCCTGCACTCTGCTACTCTGCGTTCAACGACATCCGCATCCCGTCTGCACCCATCCATTAATTTTATACCTTCATCCAACCGGCGCCTCTTCTCATCCGCTTCCCTTAAGATCTCCACGCCTTCTTCCAGCCTCTTCTTCCATTGCCCTGCCTGCAGCATATGAGTATCAAAGGAATATCTGCTTTTCAGATTATTTTTCAGGTCATCACATAAAAATGCATGTTCCTGAAATCCCATCAATTCTGCATATTCTGA
The DNA here is from genome assembly GCF_034124845.1 of Robinsoniella sp. Classification (NCBI taxonomy): domain Bacteria; kingdom Bacillati; phylum Bacillota; class Clostridia; order Lachnospirales; family Lachnospiraceae; genus Robinsoniella; species Robinsoniella sp. Next base: position 6,060 of record NZ_JAWYAJ010000090.1, on the reverse strand, counting down.
CATTTCATCCATCATAGAAAGCAGTTCGTCCCGCTTAATCTCCTGCTGTTCCTCTTGCTTTTTCTGCTTATCCCGGTTCTGGACATACTGTTCCTCTTTCGTAATGAGCTGTTTTTCCTTTTCCTGAATATTCTGCTGATTCTGCTTAATACGCTCCTGAAGGTCCCCCTCCTGTTTTTTCAGATAAACAGCATCACTGGCATTTAGTGATTCCTTTTCCTTATCAAGGGTCACCTGCTCGATCTCCAATGTCTGGTATTGTTTCGAAAGGACGCTTATTTTCTTTTCACTGATGCCAATCTGTCTTACGTTTTCCTCCATCTCACTTTTTAGTTTTTCATCCTGCCGAATCCCCCGCGCATAATCCGCTGCTTTCTGATAAAGTAAAACATAATTGTACTGCTCATATACTTTTCGGATTTTTTCAGCTGCCTGTCTGCTTTCCTGCTTAGATTTTAAATTCATAGATGTAGTATCCATGTTTTCTATAGCTTCTGACATTGGCCTCAGATCATCGTCCGACAGTGCCTGCAGGGAGTCACTTAATATATCGTTAATTACTGACGGCTTGAAATCCTTTGAAAGTTTCGGTGTCCGCAGCTGAATCAGAAGATCAATCATCTCCTTATATTCGTCCACTGTCTCAAAACCAAAAATCTGCCTGTTCACATACTCCATATATTCTATTTGGCGGTCGAATACTCCGCCGCCTTCTCTCAGCCGGTACTCCAGTTCCTTCCTGGTAAGTGTGACCTTCTCATCAAGCTCCTTATACAGAAAAAAATCCTTATTGATACGCCTTCCGTCTGAGATATAAAAATACCACTTATCCATAGGTTTTCTTTTTCTCGCCCTCAGCCCCATCCCTAAAGTCAGAAAAGTGTCACTGTCACTGCGCTTAAATTCCAGATACAGATAACCGGTCCGTTCTTCTCTTTCATCCTCATCTTCCAGAAGATAGCTGCTCATTTTGCGATCTCTGGAGCCGAAAGGATCCAACCGCTCCGGGCTCATATTTCCGTCCAACAGCAGCGGTATCACACTTTGCATCGTAACCGATTTACCAGAACCATTTGATCCTCTCAGAAGCATCCTTCCATCCGCAAAACAAAACTCCTGCTCATCATAGTACCAAAAATTTATCAGGCCTATTTTATTTGCCTGCCACTTACTGTTTTCCATACTCACACTTCTCCTTTATTCAAAAACGTATCTGGAAACCTGCCTGTCATCTTAGCTATTATAGGGAAAATGACTATTTCATGCCGCTCTTTTTCCATCCGTATAAAATTCATTTTACAAAGCTCTTCTTTCAGGGTTTTCACAAATTCTAACGATGCCATCTCCCGAAATGATTTGGTAAATCCATTTCCGTATTTTTCCTTTACCGTTCTGACAATCTGATTAAAATT
>NZ_JAWYAJ010000090.1:0-4638 GCF_034124845.1 Robinsoniella sp. | reverse complement strand
TTTACCTCACTGATGCGTATGGTCTCATCTGCAAGAGGTACTATTTTTCCTTTATCAACCTGTTCCCGAATTAATCCTGCACATAATAACAGCATGTCTGACATCATGTTATTTGCCGGAAATTCCCTCCCCATCTTACATCCATCTCCCAAAATCAGATATGCACTGGTTCTGTGTATATGCAGCTGACAGTCAAAAATCTTCTCCAGATCATCTTCAAGCCTTCTCCCATAATATTTCAGATATTCAAAATCCTCATCCGTTTCCTCTTCCCTGTACATGCCAAGAGAAAACAGCAGCCTTTTATATACCCGATGCCGCCTTACAATACCACGGTCTTCATTCATTTCAAACCAATCACTTTCTTCAAAATCCTGTGGCTTCGTATACGCCATAATATCTTTGGAAAAATTCCGCATAAAATATTTGGACGTACCTGTATTCTCATACAACACCTCACCCAAAACCGTATCCATAAACATATCGTCACTGCCATCCGTGATACGAATCAACCCGGTCTTTGCCGCATAGCGCAGTACCTTTACCAATTGGCGGCGCTGGGTATAAAGTGTCCAGTCTATATTGCCATCCGGAATATTGGATGCAATATACTCTGTCAGCTGAGATAATATAAACTGCTCCTCAGGCTCTTTATCTTCCAGAAACATGAGCATCATACATAAAAGTACATACTCCATCACCGAATCAAAGCAGCCAATACCCATGTAATTTTCAGGTTTCGCAGGTATTTTCTCAATTTTTACCAGAAGAGAATTTTCTACAATCTGGCATCCCATTTTTTCTACTGCAAACCGGCGGACCTCACCCAGTGAATCCCGGCACTGATAATACAAAGCCTTATCCGAAGATTTCAAAATCCATCTCTTTTCCAATAATGTCTCCAACACATTTGTCATTTTGCCACCCCTATCTGTCTTTAAAAACAATTACCATCTCAGGCATGGTGAAATTGCCATCTTCACAATGTATCACACACTTTTTCTTCGAATCTGAAATTTCCACAAGATATTCTCTCCCATCATCCGTACGTGCACTATGATCTGCATTTTCCAGTGCATTAGAAATCCACCCCAGCAGAATATGACGTACTCTTGGCGAAATAACCGGAAGTTCTCCCAAATGAATTCTTTGATCCCTTTCCAGTGCCAGAACCTTTATGCGGTCTTCCTTAATTTCCTCCACCGTCCTGCGACGCATTTCTTCCTTATCTTTCGAATAATCCCGCATAGAACTTCGCCTGGATTTATCCTGATAATATCGTATACGCGGCTTCAATTCTATTTCATAGGGTTGTTCCTCATACACACTGCTGTTCATGCTGTCGGTCTCTCTAACGGCATCCCCTTTCAGATGTATCAGTTCCTCTATTCCAAATACCATTGCAGAAAGACGGTGTGCCTCCTGTAAGTCCTGACATTTCATAAAGACTGTGGCAACCTTTGCATATTCCTCTCTACGGTTCGCTCCCAGTGTATTCAGTTCACTAATCTGTGTAGCATATCTGGTCATCCTCCTGATAATCTCGTTCGTGGCATCAAAAAGTTTTCCGGCTTCATTTTCCTGACCCTCAGTTCCTGCAAACCAATGAAAGATACTTTCCCACCTTCCTTTTGTCTTCTCCAGTATCATTTCCCCGGTCACTTCCGTATCCATACGAGGGATAGAACTTTCATACTCAACCACCTTACCAAATATCTCGTCTAAAAACTCAGGCTTGACCTCCCTAAGCATCTCTTCAATCACACCTGCATTTCTCTGAAGACTCTTCACAAAATTTCGCAGGTACTCAATGAGCTTATCTTTAAATATCAGAAACTCCTTCGTTTTCATCATCTCTTCTGCTTTAATTCCATTCAGATCCCTTATGTAATCCTGATAATTCTGATTCAGTCTTATAAAATCATTGTTTAAATCATCCCACCAGGTATATGTCTCATCGGGCTTCCACATTGAAGCCTCTTTTAATTTCTCTATATTCCTTCGTATCCTCTCCAACAGCGTTGGTTCAAGTGAGGCACCTTCAATATACAAATTTTCCAGTCTGATAACCAGACGCTCTATTTCCACGCTATAGTCTGACATCTGATAACGAAACTTCTTATTCTTAAATTCCTCAATCGACGCCACCTTTTTGGTATCCTGTATAGTGATCAGATTTTTCCATTCCACCAACATCGCCAAATCCTGCTGACACTGCTCCATCCGATAATCCTTAAAATATTCATCTGCCACCATCAGCCCATAGACATCCTCCTGATACAGCCAGTATTTCAACTTCTCATAATTCTCATAAAAAATGCGCATAATGCCTCGGTATCGATCAACATTATCCGCAGTTAAGTAAGTCGTTTCTGTTAGTTTCTTTGTTAGTTTTTCAGTAGTCTGCATTCGTATCCCTCTTGAAAAATATTCTTATATATTTTTAATTTTCATTTGCTATGAATGTATTTTTTATATATAATATCTTATTTGCCCAAACTATAAATGTCAAGTAACAAATTAACACTTTATATTTTTTGGCATTCTCCAACAACCTTTTTTATATTTTTACCACGCCTGCATGGTAAAGTTGATTTGGATATATCTTTTCACTTTTATAATTTGTTCTTGCATGGTTTAAAAAATTTATTTTTCTAGTATTTGCTAACCCCTACAATACTGCAAAAAGTTGCAATACATGCTATATTACTATTAATCCCCAGCTTGGGGTATTAACGTTAAATTCTCTCTTGTTTCAATACATCCTATATTACTATTAATCAAATACTAGAAAGGAATGGAAAAGTTATGTTAGGTTTCAATACATCCTATATTACTATTAATCCTGTTTACATTTACCAGATAGCTCATTTCTCCTGGGTTTCAATACATCCTATATTACTATTAATCTGTTCTATATCCTCAAAACAGTAACCGTAATAAACTTGTTTCAATACATCCTATATTACTATTAATCACCGTTAATATCTTCAACATGCAAGGTTACACACGTTTCAATACATCCTATATTACTATTAATCGATTAAAACTTTTCCAGTGGACTTATGCAGATCCATAGTTTCAATACATCCTATATTACTATTAATCAAAGAGTAGCTACAATAGCAATAAAAAACAATTATGAAGTTTCAATACATCCTATATTACTATTAATCCACGTCCTGTTTTCAGCAATGATTCCTCTATTTCTTGTTTCAATACATCCTATATTACTATTAATCATTGTCCCGCCGGATTATATGGCAACAGACCAATTGTTTCAATACATCCTATATTACTATTAATCTATCATTAACCAGGGGGATGCCGAAACGGGAGTGGGTTTCAATACATCCTATATTACTATTAATCTGGCTTTTGATAACTGGTTTGCAACTTTGACAGAGTTTCAATACATCCTATATTACTATTAATCTGATTGCAAATCCATTCCGTTGTCTGTAAGTAGATAGTTTCAATACATCCTATATTACTATTAATCAGATCGTGGAAGTTAAGCGAAAATGAGTTTATGGTTTCAATACATCCTATATTACTATTAATCATATTCCATAGTGCATACTTGTGGCACTACCCATAGTTTCAATACATCCTATATTACTATTAATCAGTAATTTGGTCAACAGCGGTCAGTTTCCTATTATGTTTCAATACATCCTATATTACTATTAATCGGACTTTCCGGATCGAAGTAGCTCTGGATTAAATTGTTTCAATACATCCTATATTACTATTAATCGTAGATTTAATTCTAAGTTGAATGACATCATTGTGTTTCAATACATCCTATATTACTATTAATCGAAAGCTTTCTGCGAAAAAGAGGATACCCAATTGAGTTTCAATACATCCTATATTACTATTAATCTGGAAATCCTTCTATATGGACATATCTTTTTAGCGTTTCAATACATCCTATATTACTATTAATCCGTAGCTTAACAGTATAAATGGGTCATTTGGAATCAGTTTCAATACATCCTATATTACTATTAATCAGCGGCTTTTGATGGATGGCTTGCAACCTTAACGGAGTTTCAATACATCCTATATTACTATTAATCGTATGAGCATCAGGGCAAGAAAGCAAAGTGTACCACGTTTCAATACATCCTATATTACTATTAATCTGAAAAAGCGCATGAGAGAAGCATTTACAATTCATGTTTCAATACATCCTATATTACTATTAATCAAACTTCCGTCGTTAAGATACATGTTAGAATCATTTGTTTCAATACATCCTATATTACTATTAATCCAAGTGGTATCCTACGGCTTGTCTTAATCAGGGAATGTTTCAATACATCCTATATTACTATTAATCCCAAACAGAGAATTTTCTAAGGCAGAAATTTACAAGTTTCAATACATCCTATATTACTATTAATCAAAAAGATGTAAACGCCATCCTGCGCTATACCTCGTTTCAATACATCCTATATTACTATTAATCATCTTTGTGGATATGGCATCCTGAAAACCTCCTTTCGTTTCAATACATCCTATATTACTATTAATCTATGGGAAGCGCCAGAAGACAGCCCGTTCAACGAGTTTCAATACATCCTATATTACTATTAATCAATTCCTCACCGCGCAATACACCAGATCCCA
>NZ_JAWYAJ010000089.1:0-6105 GCF_034124845.1 Robinsoniella sp. | reverse complement strand
CTCCGTTGCCTGAACGCTGAGCTCATACAGTCCACGCATGGGATTTGCATTTTCTGATTCATAAAAGTGGGTCATGGCTTCAATTACCTGACGTGGTTTCTGAGATGTGGCTGCACTGTCCAGATAAATCAATTCCCTCTTCTGCAAAATAGGGAAGTCTTCTCTGTAATTATGTTTCATTTTGAAACACCTCCTCTACATAGGACTGCACCAGTTTCACGGATGGCTCATGCGGTATCCGGCGGCAGACTGCTTCAATTCCGGCACGGATAATCATTTCCTTCGCCTCATCCTCCCCAATTCCCCTGGACTGCATATAGAATAACAGGGCTTCGTCTATTCTTCCAATGGTTGCTCCGTGATTTCCCTCCACCTCTTCTTCGCCGCAGAGAATCAGCGGAATTGTCTTATTGATTACATCCCGTCCAAAGAGCAGCGTTTCTTCCTGTTCCTCTCCCACACTGCCTTTTGCTCCTCTGCAAAAATCGATCGTGCCTCTGAACACCTTTTCTGCCTGATCCAGCAGGGCACCTTTTACTTCCATACGGCTGTCGGTTTTTTTTCCTTCATGTACAGCGGCGTAATTAATATCCAGTTTTTGCTGCTCCCGGCAGAGATATCCCGTTCCGCTCTCAAAGCTGCTTTGATACCCTTTAAGTCTCGTATGACAGCCTGCCCATCCTCTGTTTCCACCGATCTCCAGCTGCACGACCTCAACTTTTGCCCCATCCTCACAAACAGCTCCAATATCATCAAAATGATCTGCCTTTTCTCCCAGAAGCTGCAGCTTGATGACCCGCACCAGTGCGTTTTTCTCTGCATAAATCCTTGTACGGATACCAAACAGCGACACGCTGTCTTTAGCGGAGCTGTAATCCATTATTACGGTAATTTCGCTGCCTTCCCGGGCATAGATGATCTGGTCTTCAAAGGATGCTCCCTGATCCCTGCTGGTATAATGCAGCAACAGCGGATCTTCAGCCATGCAGCCCTTTTCTGCCAGATATCCTATGGTTTCTGTCTGCATCTCGTGAAGAAATACTCCCACTTCCTCACCCATTCCCGTTTTAATCTCTTCCACGGCAGGCAGGATACGTTCCAGTTCCTCTTTTTCCATCAGGCGGATGCCACTTGGAACAGTCCTGCTGCACTCTATTTCCTCCTGCTTCACATCCATATTGAAATTCATCTGACTGTCATTTATTTTTAACCAGCTCCAGGTAGGAACCGGAAGTCTGTTTACTTTTTTATTACATACAATCTGCATTTTCATTCCTCCTCTCTATCCGATACACCCGCTCATCTCAAGCCGTATCAGATTATTCATCTCCACCGCATATTCCAACGGAAGTTCTTTGGATACCGGATTGGCAAATCCACTGACAATCATTGCTTTCGCCTCTTCTTCGCTGATGCCTCTGGACATCAGATAAAATACGGCATCATCACTGATTCGTCCAATTCTTGCTTCGTGTCCGATATCCGCATCTGAGGTCCGGATGTCCATCGCCGGTATGGTATCCGATCTGGATTCACTGTCCAGCATCAGAGACTGGCAGGATACCGAGGCTTTGCTGTGCTTCGCTTCTTTGGTCACCGTTACGGAACTGCGGTAAGTGCTGTTTCCACCGGATTTCGAAATAGACTTCGTATTGATAAAGGAAGAGGTATGAGGTGCCTTATGCACCATTTTCGCTCCCGTATCCAGGTTCTGTCCATTTCCTGCAAAAGTAATGCCGGTGAATTCCGCCCGAGCCCCTTCCCCATTGAGAATGCTCATGGGATACAGGTAAGACACGTGGGAGCCAAAGGAACCGGAGATCCATTCGATTGTGCCTCCTTCTTCTACCATCGCCCGCTTCGTATTTAGATTAAACATATTCTTTGACCAGTTTTCAATTGTAGAATAGCGAAGCTTCGCATTCTTCTTTACAAATAATTCCACACAGCCTGCATGCAAATTTGCAATGTTATATTTAGGTGCGGAACAGCCTTCAATAAAATGCAGGTCTGCGCCCTCATCTACAATAATCAGTGTATGTTCAAACTGTCCGGCACCTGGTGCATTCAGCCTGAAATAAGACTGCAGCGGAATGGTAACAGACACACCAGGCGGTACATAGACAAAAGATCCCCCTGACCACACTGCCCCGTGCAGCGCTGCGAACTTGTGGTCTCTTGGTGTTACCAGCTTCATAAAGTGCCTTCTCACCATATCTGCGTATTCCCCTTTCAGTGCGCTTTCCATATCCGTATAGATAACGCCCTGCTCCAGCACTTCCTGTCTCACATTGTGGTAAACAAGTTCGGAATCATACTGGGCTCCCACTCCGGCGAGGGATTTCCGCTCTGCTTTTGGAATCCCCAGTCTTTCAAAGGTATCCTTAATTTCCTTGGGAACATCCGACCACTTCCCGCTCATAGCAGTATTGGGTCTTACATAAGTAACGATCTGATCCATATGTAAGCCATCCAGCGCCGGTCCCCACTGGGGCACTTCCATCTGGTTATAAATCTGAAGAGAACGCAGACGGAACAATTCCATCCATGCCGGGTCTTTTTTCTCTCTGGATATCTGCTCCACAATTTCCGGTGTCAGACCTTCCTGTACCCGGTAAAAGCCCTTCTCATCATCTTTTACATCATAAATGCTTCTGTCGATATCATCTACATAGGTCTTTTCTTTCATGCAATCTCATCTCCCATCTGCCGGTAAAACTGATCGAATCCATGCCTATTGATTTCCTCTACCAGTTCCGGTCCGCCGATTTTCACGAGTTTCCCCTTGATCATAACGTGGGTATAGTCCACGTGGAGATATTCCAGTATCTTCGTACTGTGGGTAATAATCAAAAGCGCTCCATCCTTCTGCTTCTGGTATTCCTCAATCCCTTTGGAAACAGTCCGGACAGCATCCACGTCAAGCCCGGAATCCGTTTCATCCAAAATAGCCAGCTTGGGTTTTAACATCAGCATTTGCAGGATTTCTGACTTTTTCTTCTCACCGCCGGAAAACCCCACATTCAAATCCCGTTCGGCATACGAAGGATCCATCTGAAGCAGTTCCATTGCTTTATTCATGGAACGCTGAAAAGATAAAAGCTTTAACTTCTCCCCGGTCTGCTGATGTATGGCATTGCGGATAAAACTCTGAAGAGAGATACCCGGAACCTCCAGGGGATTCTGGAAGGAAAGAAACATGCCCATCCTGGCACGCTTATCTGTGGATTCTTCTGTGATATCCCTGCCTTCAAATAAAACAGATCCCTGCTCCACCCGATACTGAGGATTGCCCATGAGAATATTTCCAAGGGTAGACTTTCCGGCTCCATTGGGACCCATTAAGACATGTGTCTCTCCCTTTTTCATATTCAGGTCCACATGCTGTAAAATAAGACCATTATCTATACTTACGGATAAATCATTTATTTGTAATAAATCTTTTGACATTCTAAAACCTCCTGTAAAAGTGTATATTTTAATTCCGAGTATTTTACTGGGAATTAATTTACTTACATTATAATCCCCTTCTTTAAAATTAGCAATAGGCAACTTCTAATTTTTTTAACTGTACAGCAAAAAGAGAACAGGAATGCAAGGATCTCTTATCCACGCAGTCTGTTCTCTCTACTTTTCCGCCACATCCACTTAGAGTTTTAATAACATTAAATAATCTTCCTCTTTTTCTTCCATGATTTGGAATCCCGTTTTTCTATACATGCCCAAAGCATAGTTATCTTTTGCTACGCTCAGAGATGCCTGTGCATAACCGTCTTCTCTCAATAGCTGGATCATCGCTTCCATCAGTTTGGTTCCAATTCCTCTGCCCCTGAAATTTTCATTTATGGAAATGGCGAACTCCGGAGTGTCTGGGTCTACATTTCCATACCCCGGATTGGGTTCTGCCAAAATTCTGGTCCATACAGCTCCAACAATTTCCCCATCCGCCTCTGCCACCAGGCACCGGTCATCCTTTTTCCCAAAATCCTCAATATAGTGGTACAAATCCGGCTGATAGATAACTTCTCTGGGCAGCTTTGGCTCCTGCTCCGGCTGAAAGACTGCATCATATAACATGTCTTCCAGAATTTTCGTTTCCTGTGGTTTGAGCTTTCGAATGATCATACGGTTCCTCCCGACTGGTGCTGTAATAATTTTTATCTGTTTTTTCTTACCGGTATTATAACACCTCACAGATCCTTTGGATAGCAGAACTTATAAAGAATATACCTCAGGAATATACTCCTTTTCCAGGATCATTTATAAACAAAATCTGTTTCTTTGGGGAAATATCCCAAACTGGCCGCCGGTATGTATGAACAGCACATTTCCCGTCAATAGTGGATTTCGTTTGTACAGTTCGGATACCAACCCGTACATGGCCTTTCCGGTATAGACAGGATCCAGCAGAATTCCCGTCTGAAGTGCCGTTTTATGGATAAAATCCATCACCTGAGAAGAGGTGATTCCATAACCCTCTCCCACATAGTCGTACAATATCTGAATGCGGTCATAACTGATCCGGTTACGGCATCCTCCAATACGAAGCCCCTCTTCAACGATCCCGGCTATCTGCATTTCGGCATCTGCATTTTTATCATAGATATTGAATCCTACAATCCTTTTCCGGCATCCATACAGTTCATTTGCGGCATAAAGTCCGGCATATGTTCCACCGGATCCATCCGCTACGCAGATTGTGTCAAAGGGCTCCCGCAGCAAACGTTCCTGCATCATGATTTCTTCGTATGCCTGAAAATACCCAAAGAATCCAATTCCATTTGAAGCTCCTTCGGGAATGATATACGCCTGGATACCTCTGCGTGCATAGGATGCCCTGATATCCTCCATATATTGTTGTCTGCGGCATTTATAATCTTCTTCTGAAATAAACTGTACACTGGCACCAAAAAGCAGATCCAGAAAATAATTTCCATCCGGCTGCATATCACTGCCTTTTAAAACCAAATGTGCCTTTCTGGAAAATAATGCTGCAGCCGATGCTACTGCTCTGACATGGTTAGACTGGATCCCTCCACAGGTAATAAATACCTCTGCCCCCTGATCCATTCCATGTTTTAACGCATACTCCAGCTTCCGTACCTTATTTCCGCTCATCTCAAATCCGGTAAAATCATCCCTTTTTATAAAAAGTCTGGCGTTTTCTCTGCAATAGTCCATCCCATCAAGAGACCATATTGGCGTGGGTAAATTGGCAAGCTCCAGTCTGTCCGGTTTTCTCATTCTGGCTGACCTCCAAATACGATTTATTTATCATATGCCCGTCTCACAGGGAATAGAATGCTGTTGCCAATCAAAATCTGTCTGTGATAAAGTTTTCTTTATTGTATATTAGATTAACATTTTTCCATATATATATAACATTAAAGCAGAAAATATCGCCCAGCAAACACAAGAAGTAATATTTTTTGATAATTGGTTATTTAATTATTCCTTTTCCTATAATTTCATGTTACATTTATACGGGAGGAAAAAGTTATGATAATGAAACTATCGTTGATTAGACCTGTTCTGCTATTTATTGTGGCTGCCTTATTATTGAAAACAGCTGCCATCCCTGTTACATATTGTTTTGCAGCTCCAGAGTATTACATTATGAATATCACCGATCACCAAACCGATGAACAGGGCAATTGCATTATCCATGTAATTATCCGTAATTCGCAGTTTCCTAATCAGGTAAGTAAAACTGCATCCAGTATTACTGCGTGGCATCGGGTTATGAACAATGAGCACTACCGTTACCGCACTTATATCTATCTTTACCATGATGTATTTGAATATCAGCGGCGTGAACCTTACAAAATACTTTCACAGGATATCCATTCCGAATTTACCCACATTTAATGTTTCAAATCGTTGCACATTAAGCTTATAAATTATGCTAAAGTTATTCTATATTAGCCTTACGCTAATATATTTCATAACTCATAGCCCAGTTCCCACAACTGGGCGACCCGATATTTTGACTCCGGATTCAACATAATCCGGAGTCTTTTTTGTATATTTCATCGTAATTTCCAAACTGTATTCCAGTAAAATATCTGCAGGCAGCATTGATACACTAAAAAAGCCTTTACAAAC
>NZ_JAWYAJ010000088.1:0-11700 GCF_034124845.1 Robinsoniella sp. | reverse complement strand
ATACAGGCTGTCTGGGCGGAAAGACAGGTTTTACGGATGACGCACTGAATACCCTCGTTACTTATGTGAAGCGGGATAAGGAGAAGCTGATCAGTGTTGTACTGCGGACAAATGGTGCGGAAAAAGCGTATCAGGAATCCAAATTAATATTGGATTATGCATTTAACAATTTTACCAAAGAAAAATTGGATTTAAGCCGTGAAAGAGAAAGTGCGGCAAAGCTTTTGGGAATTAATTATGTGGGTGACGCCGTGATCAATCAGGATGAGAGCCTTGGTAAGCCCGCATTCCAGATTTCGAAAAACGTAAGCCTGAATCTGCCAAAAGGTGCAGATGTGAAGCAGGTTATCAGAAAATATGATTTTAAAGCAAAGAAGCTGGAATTTTTCTATCACGGATGGCCGGTAGGAAAGACAAAGATAAAGGCAGAACCGTTATTCGTAAAAGAAGAAAAAGGTCCTCAGTACAGGACGGAGACGGAAAAACCGGTATCGCAGTACGGTCAGGAAGAAAGCGGACAGGCGGAAGACGGAAATACAGACAGGAAGGCGGCTAATATGCTGGACAGGATCAGTCACATTTTTATATCCACATGGCAGAAATTGGATATGTTCATCAAGGATAATACGGTAGAATCGGCTGTTATCGGTGGTATTTTATTAGTAATTTTTGTACCGCTTTTAGTAATTGCCATTACCCGTAATCATCGTTATAAAAAAATCCTAAAAGAAAGAATGAAAGAAGAGGAGATCAGAAAGCAGTTAGAAGAAGAGATTCAAAGAAAGACACCACAGGAAATTGAAGCAGAATTAAGGGCAGAGCAGGAAGCCGAATGGCGTTCTGAACAGAGGGCAGAAGAACGAAGGATTGCAGCCGAGAGGGCAGCCAGGGAGCTGGATGCGGCGGAGCGGCTGTTAGAAGAACAGAGGTCACAGGGAGAGACAGGTAATATGGTTGACACTGGAACGCATTTGAAAGAGGAGGAATAAATATGAACTGGGTATCACCAATTAAAGACGACGAGACATTAGAGAAATTCAAAAAAGCATTACGTGAGGTAGATGACAAGTATTACATTTTATTTGAAATAGGGGTTGGAACCGGTATGCAGCTTCAGGAGATTCTGAAGTTTAAAAATAAAGATATTCGGGATAAAGACAGCATTGAAGCTTCCATTGGCACAAAAAATATTGTCAGGACATTTAACATACCTGGGGATCTTAAGAAAATCATTCATGATTTTACAGAAGGGAAAGATCCGGAAAACTATCTGATACAGGGACATGCCAGTTCTTCAGCACCGTTATCAAGAGAACAGGCTTACCGTGTATTTAAAAGCGTAGGCAGGAATATGGGATTAAATTCCATCGGTGCCCAGACAATGAGGAAGACTTTTGCATGGAGATACTATAAGGCAACGAATGATATTTACTATCTTCAGAACCTGCTTAATCATGCGTCTCCGTCTATTACTTACCGTTACATCGGTGAAAAACCCAATGTAGAAGTAGTCCTGAAAAAGATGACGCCGGAAGAAAATGAGAGAAGCCGTTACATTTTATATAAAGACGGCAGCGGTAAGAAGAGAATTCAGGAAATTCAGGAAATGTTTGCGTATATTGAGAGAGAATTGGATAATCCTACGAACAATGATGCGTTCTACGGAAGGGTAGACTGTCTATTGGTTGAGGTTGAAGATCTCATTGATAACTTTAAGAATACAAAATAAGCTGCCATATGGCATAAATTAAAAACAGGTTTCGGCTGTCTGCAGCCGGAACCTGTTTTTTGTTAAACTTATACAGTGCTGTAATTGCCGTGCCTTTTAAGCCGCTTTTTTTTGCGCAGCTGCTCTTGCTTTTCCCGGATAGTCTGAGCCTCTTCTTCTCCTACCAGCTTTAGCGTTTTCACGCAGAAAAATCGGTCATCTTCGGTACGTTTCATTCGTATCTTTCCTTTGATCAGACCATGCTCTTCACAGGAGGCAAGACAGTAGTAATTCTTGGTTCCGTTAGAAAACCACCGCACTTTCTTTCTGGCGGATTTCCCGCAGATATAACATTTGGTTGCGGTGACCTTACGGTCTTTCATGGCATCGGTTTTGCTTGCAAAATCTTTGGAAATAAATTTGCAGTAGGTTGGATATACTGCGTAGATCTCTTCCTTACGGGAACTGGGATGGATATAACAGTCGATGGAATAATTCGTCTGTATCTCCTCTTCCGTCAGGTGTTTCATCACCGCTGCTGTGTAATAAGCATCAGCCAGAGCACGGTGAAAGCCGGCACGTTTGTCAATATTCAGAAAATCTACGGCATACTCCAGATTCCTGCGGGTTTTGCGATCCTCATATACAATGCTGAATATTTTTTGAATATCATAGTAGCGCAGAGGATAGGGAAGGGCGTGTTCCACATTGTGAAAACGCATATTCCTCTGTAATTCTACCAGGTCACTGGAACCCCAGATACAGAAGCGGGCATCTTCAGCGCACCAGTCAAAAAAGCTTTGTATGACTTCCGGAAAGGTGCGGGCATGCTCAAATTCCTCCATATCCATCTGCAGAATTTCCTTTGTTTTAAAATGAAAGGAGTGGTAAACGGTTGGCTTTATAATTTCATGAAAACGTCCGATTTCTTCTTTTTCTTTGGTGAGCTTAACTGCTCCGATTTCGATAATCTCGAAGGGAAGTGCCTTATTTTCTCGGTCTTTTCCTTTGGGACACTGGTTCCATTCGAGGTCAAATATAATATAATCCATATCATCACCCATCTGTCTGTGATAGGTACGCAGTGACAGAAAACGCTGTTTCTGCGCCAGACAATTCTATAAAAATAGTGAAAGCTATCTTCTTTCACGCGGTTACATATAGGTAGTATACACAAAGTAAATAAAAAACACAAGGACTTCGTCAAGTTGTATATGAAATTGAAACTACTTTATGCAATTTGTCCTAAAAAAGTTTTGCCCAAATAGTGCATAAGCAGATTTTACAAGGGCAACATAAAATCTTTGTTCAATTATGGTATGGCGGGAAACAGCCTTCTTTAGTATACTGTCAACATAGTTAAGACAGTAAAACAGAACTCGCGGGGCGAGCGTAAATTTTTAGGAGGATGAAAAAATGGCAAGTTTATCATTACAGCACATTAACAAAGCATATCCAAACGGATTTGAAGCAGTAAAGGATTTTAACTTAGAAATAGAAGATAAAGAATTTATCATCTTTGTAGGACCTTCAGGATGTGGTAAATCTACTACACTTCGTATGATTGCTGGTCTGGAAGAGATTACAGGCGGAACATTGAAAATTGGCGATAAAGTTGTAAATGACGTTGAGCCAAAGGACAGAGATATCGCGATGGTATTCCAGAACTACGCTCTGTACCCACATATGACAGTTTATGATAACATGGCTTTTGGTCTTAAATTAAGAAAAGTTCCAAAAGATCAGATTGATAAAATGGTTAAAGAAGCAGCTAAAATTCTTGACCTTGAAAAATTATTAGACCGTAAACCAAAGGCTTTATCAGGTGGACAGAGACAGCGTGTTGCTATGGGACGTGCTATCGTTCGTGATCCTAAGGTATTCCTTATGGATGAGCCTCTTTCAAACCTGGATGCAAAACTGAGAGTTCAGATGCGTATCGAGATCTCCAAGATCCACCAGAGACTGGGCGCTACTATCATCTACGTAACACATGACCAGACAGAGGCTATGACACTTGGTACCAGAATCGTAGTTATGAAAGACGGTATTGTACAGCAGGTTGATACACCTCAGAACTTATATAACTGCCCACAGAACTTATTTGTTGCTGGATTTATCGGATCTCCACAGATGAACTTTGCAGATGCAACTGTTAATGTAAAAGGTAACGAAGTTGTTCTTAGAGTTGGTGATTTTGATATCAAACTTCCACCTTCAAAATCTAAGAAACTGATCGATGGCGGCTATGCTGGAAAGACAGTTGTTATGGGTATTCGTCCTGAAGACGTTCATGATTCTCAGATGTTCATTGAATCTTCACCGGAAACTGTTGTAGAATCTACAATCAGAGTTTACGAATTACTGGGTGCTGAAGTATTCTTATACTTCGATGTTGAAGGATTCCCAATGACAGCTCGTGTTGATCCTCGTACAACAGCAAGAACAGGCGATAAAGTTAAGTTTGCTTTAGATGCTGAAAAGATTCATGTATTTGATAAAGAAACAGAACTTACAATTACAAACTAATAAAACTATGAAGG
Organism: Robinsoniella sp.; assembly: GCF_034124845.1. NCBI lineage: Bacteria > Bacillati > Bacillota > Clostridia > Lachnospirales > Lachnospiraceae > Robinsoniella > Robinsoniella sp. Next base: position 7,449 of record NZ_JAWYAJ010000088.1, on the reverse strand, counting down.
GGGTTGCGGAAGCAATCCTCTTTTTTAACGAAAAAATAAAAAATTTCTGAAAGGATTTATGAAGCTGAATCGTATTTCTATTAAAATAATAAATCCAAGGAGAAATTAATATGAAGAAAAAAATTATAATTTTAACGGCTGCCTGCGTTGTTCTGGCAGGTGCCAACGGGGTGGCAGCAGCTGCCCATGGACATAGTTCTTCCAAAACGGCGAAAAATGCGGCTGTATGCACTGTAAAAACATGTACAAAGACCGGAACCCATAAGCACAGCTTCAAGTCAAACACCAAACATAAAACAGGGAATGGACATAACTATCATAATAATACTGCAGGGCATGGAAAGAACCATCATTAAATGTTGGGGGGATTCCTTTGAAAAGTGAACAGGAGGCTGGTCTTGCAATCGAAAAATATGCGGATATGGTACGCCGGATTTGTGTTGTTCATCTGAAAAATTATCATGACGCTGAGGATGTGTTCCAGGATGTATTTCTGAAATACATCCTTTATGAAAAGCCATTTGAAAGTGATGTACATGAGAAAGCATGGTTGATACGCGTAACCATTAATGCCTGCAAGGACAATTTAAAAAGCTTTTTTAAAAAAAAGGTTACGTCAATTTATGAACTGGTACAGGAACCTTCTTATATTGATGAGACTTCTTTTGATACGTTAGAGGCAGTGCTTCAATTGCCGCAAAAGTATAGAAATGTTATATATCTTTTTTACTTCGAAGGATATACAGCAGTAGAAATTGCTGGTATTCTGGGTCGCAAAGAAAATACAATTTACACATGGCTATCCCGGGGGAGAGAACAGCTTAAATCTGCATTAGGGGGTGAACCCTATGGAAAATAAAATAAATGAAGCGTTCAGGAATATCAGAGCAGAGGAACAATTAAAACAGGATACCCTAAAATTTATTCAGAAAGCGGCAGATAAAAAGCGGCGTAATTACAGAAAAAGAACCGCTCTGGCTGCGTGTGCATCATTATTTCTCATTTTCTTCATGGGATTGCTGTCTTATCAACTCTATTTCACAGAAAGCGCCTATATTGATATTGATGTAAATCCAAGTATCGAGTTAACGGTTAACCGGCTTGACCGGGTAATTAGCGTTTACGCATATAATGAAGATGGTAAAAATATTCTTGGGACGCTGGATTTAAAGCATAAGAAATACAGTGATGCAGTGTCAGCTATAATCAGCGAGATGGAGCAGGAAGGATATCTGGTTAATAACGGACTGATATCTGCAACTCTTAGAACCGACTGGAATGAGGGAACCCGCTTAACCTATCTGGAACAGACCGTCACAAAATACCTGAGTGAACACCACAACAGCTCTGAACACGAAATATACGCGGTAGATGATGATACAAAAAAACAGGCAGAAGAGGAAAATGTGAGCCCTGCAAAATACCTGGCAATTGCAGAACTGCAGAAAATTGTGCCGGATGTGACTGTGGAAGGGTGTAAAGACCATTCAATCAGTGACATTAGAGAAGAAATTCATAATCATGAATCCCAAATGCATAACCAGGTTAAAAAGCGTAGTCAGGATAAAACGCATAGCCAGGATAAAAAGCGTAATCAGGATAAAACGCATAGCCAGGACAAAAAGCGTAGTCAGGATAAAACGCATAGCCAGGACAAAAAGCGTATTCAGGATAAGACGCATAACCAGGATAAAAAGAATAGTCAGGAAAACAAAAGCGGATCAGAGAATGCCCATGGTGATCATGCTGCAAGGAATAAAAAGTCCGGACATAACGATTAAAATGATGCATTACATCAGCCGGCGTCTGTTATAAAATTAATCGGGCATAAAGAATGAGGATTACCGGAGCGTATACAAGCCCGGCAATCCTCACTTTAAATATCAATTGAAGTAATCTCCGGTGTATCTTTTAACAGCGTAACGACATCATTGATGTCATAAGATTCCGGAAAACGTACATAAAGTTTTATTTCTAACAGGTGATTGTCTATCCGTGTTGCCTTAATATTGGATATGATAATCTTCTTAGCTGTAAAAGCAGTATCTAAAATTGTATTAATATCTTTGTCTTCTCCAACTTGAATGGTAATCTGTTCTGTCTTGGGGGCTTTTCTGAACTTTAAATTCCGATGAAATATAAATTGCATAAACAGAATAAAAAGCGTGGCGGCAATTCCTATTACATACATGCCGGCACCAAAAGCCATTCCGATTCCTACTACCGCCCAGATTCCGGCTGCAGTTGTAAGTCCGCTGACATTCATCTTTCTGGTAAATATCACACTTGCTCCTAAAAATCCGATAGCCGTTACAATACCTGCGGCGATACGGGAAGGATCTAAATTAATATGATCATTGACCAGTACATCATAAAAACCGTATTTTGAAATGATCATCATCAGGGCAGAGGTGAGAGACACAATGATATGCGTCCGGATACCTGCCACTTTCAGATGGTTTTCACGTTCATATCCAATGGCAGCACCGCAGAGCGCCGCACCCAGCATTCTAAGCAGGTAGGCTGACTGTAATAACAGGTATGCTTTCAAGAAAATCCCTCCTTTCAAAGAATGTCATATTTTTAATTACCTTATTATATGTCAAATAAATAAAAAAATCAATTTAAAGACATCTATCGTAAATCCCTGGCTAAAACGCTCCGTTGTATCATCTGTACCTCATATACATCATATTGAAAAATTATTCGTTTTTATACATAAATTTTAACTGTTAAAGTTAAACTTTAAAACACTTTTTAAAAATATTGGGTTTTTATAATTTATTCACAACGAAATTCCGGAAGGGAAAATTAAAAAAATGCAATTTTCTAAAGATAATACTATTCAAAATAAAAAAGCTATAAAAATTGAAAATTCTAATGAACATAGTCCTAAAGATGTTTTGGAATTATGTGCTAAAATTATGTCATAAAGTTAAGAAAAAACGGGCGATGGAACAGTTGCCCTGTGCGAAGGAAGGAGAAAGCACGGGAATGAAAAAGTGGATTAAGGCAGTAATGGGGCTTTTTACGGCACTGCTGGTTTTTCAATCAATGACGGTAATGGCATCGGAAGGAACAAACATTTCAATGAAAGCACAGGAATACAGCGAAAGTGACAAAACGCTTGCTGTGAGCTGTATGATAGAAAACGGAGAAAATGTGACCAATGGAAAAATTCGCATCTTCTATGATTCGGATCAGGCAGAGCTGCAGCCCAGTCAGGCAGGCGATGCCCTGTCAGGTGCATTGCTGGAAATTAATGACTGTCTAACAGGAAACAAACCGGAGGGAGAAATGATTGCTGTTTTTGCTTCATCACAGAACATTGCTGCTGACGGAAGCCTGGTGGACCTGAAATTTAAGCTTCAGGACGGCGTCAAAAAAGGCGATGAAATACTCTTTCGGGTAGAGATAGATAAGCTTTCTGGAGACAACGGGGATATAGATGCCAAGGCATTGGAACTTGCCTATGTGGTTGGCGATCAAGAAAAGCCAGAGGATGACAACGAAAGCGATAATGAGGATGAAGATAAAAAGACGCCCGATGGCGGCGGGCAGAACGGAAATGGAAATCAGGGAGGAAGTGGAAGCCAAGGTGGAAACCAGAGTGGAAGTGGAGGCCAGAACAGCAGCAAAAACCAGGGTGGAAACCAGAATGGAAGCGGATATAACAACTCCAGCAAAAGCGGTGTAAAGACAGGGGACAGTACTCCTGTTACAAGATATCTGATATTAGGCGGCGGGTCCTGTCTCGTAATCCTGGGTGTTGGAATTGCCCTTATGAAAAGAAGAAAAAAGGGTGAAAGGAGAAGCTAACGGCTTTTCTAAAGATAATCCTGTTGGATCTAAACATTATTCTAAATTGTTGAAATATTTCTAAAAAAGAAAAAACACCTCAAAATAATAAAAAATATGAAGGATTTATTCCTAAAAGCTTTTTCTATGATCATGTTACAATAACCGCGAGTTTGACAGACAGTACCAAATATAAAAAAGAGAGGAAGGCATTTATGAAAAAAAGACAGTGTTTTAAAAAAGCAGTTGCCGGATTATCCGTGCTGGCTATGGGGATTACTACAATATTGCCGGCAATGCCTGCAATAGCAGCGGAAGAACAGATGGATACCGAAGTACGGCAGAGTGAGGGAATGCAGCTGACGGCAGAAGAAGCGGAGGGCAATGACTATGTACTCTATACCGTAAACTGCGGAACTCCGGATCCGTCGGTGGTACCTAACCAGAATCAGGAACGTATGGGATTGCTTCAGTCTAATGTAGACCAGGAGTATGGTGCCGATTCCGTGACAGGTGCAGAATGGGGCCGAAAACCAAATGATGCTTATTCAGCAGCTATAAATCATGGTGATGACGCAACGGATATTGGTAACAGCTACATTTATATGTCGGATGGAAGCGAAGTAACCTTTGATAAGTATAAAAGTGCACTGGGGTATAATTTTGAACTGCCTACAGAAAAGATTGAAGGTCTGGAAGAAAATACTTATGAAGTAACCGTAGCATTTAAACATTACTGGGATAACCGTCTGGTAAATATTATGCTGGAAGGTGAGACGGTAGCCACTGATATTTCCCTGAACTATGGTGAATGGGTAAGCAGAACTTTCACAACAAAAGTAACGGATGGGGAACTAAACCTTCTTGTGAAAAGCCCCAGAAGGACAACCGGTAAACAAGATCCGATTTTAAATTATATTAAAGTCCGTGCAGTAAAAGAGGAGCAGAAAGAAACGGCTGTTTATAGTTCCTTTACCGGTACAAAGGGCGATACCATGTATGATACAGAGGGAAAACAGATCCAGGCACATGGTGGTCAGATTCAGCAGCTGACAGTTAATGGAGAGACAAGATGGTACTGGATCGGTGAAGATAAGACCAATGATTATCGTCCGGTGGGAGGTATCCATATGTATAGCTCCGAAGATCTATACAACTGGAAAGACGAAGGAGTCGTACTGCGGACTATGGAAGATCCGGAACAGTTTGAAACGGATACCTATTTTAAGGAATTATACGGCGAAGACAGTCAGGAACAAAAGGATGCCGTATTTGTAGACCTTGACAGGAACAACTGTGTTATGGAGCGTCCGAAAATGCTCTACAATGACAAGACAGGTAAATATGTGATCTGGTTCCACGCAGACGGACGCTATCCCGGCAGTGATGCTGATTATGGCAAGGCAAAAGCAGGTGTGGCAATCAGCGACAGCCCTAACGGACCATTTAAGCTTCTGGGCAGTTATAAACTGAACTCCCACAACGATCCAAACGGTAATCTGGGATATGACGGCTGGGAAGGACGTGGTTCTGTACGTGACATGAACCTGTTCAAAGATGATGACGGTACTGCTTATGTAATCTATTCCTCAGAAGGAAACCAGACCATGTATGTATCTAAATTAAACGATGATTATACGGGACTGGCAACAGATCCGGCTGATGCAGTAGAAGGGGTAGATTTCACCCGTAATTTTGTTGGCTGGTCCAGAGAAGCTCCGGCAATGTTCCAATATAAAGATAAATATTACGTGGTTACATCCGGATGTACGGGATGGAGCCCAAATCAGGGAAAATATGCGGTAGCAGATCACCCAATGGGACCATGGACAGAAATCGGAGATCCCTGTACGGATTGGGGATGGGAAACTACTTATGACACACAGAGTACTTGTGTATTTCCGGTAGATGCTGAAAATGGAAAATACATCTATATGGGTGACCGCTGGAATGCAGGAGATTTAAGTGAATCCAGATATGTATGGATACCGGTAGAATTTCAGCCGGACAATAAAATTGCTTTGAGAAGATACGAAGACTGGACACTGGATGATTTAGAGGGAAAAGGGCTTTTTGAAATAAAAACAAAACTTCCCACAGTTGTTTCTTCTGTAAATGATATTGCAGGACAGCTTCCGGATGAAGTAACAATTTCTTATGGAACAGAAGAGGAAACAACGCCGGTAACCTGGAACGTTGGCGAATACGATTCAAACAAAATAGGAAATGTAACAATTACCGGAAACCTTACGGAAAAGGGCAGGGAATTCAGCCATGACATCTATATTGTAAACCCTTCCACCCTGTATTTCTTTGACAGCGGTGCAGAACAATCTGAATATTTTGATGTGGTTAAGAAGACCCTTGGAAATAAAGTCTTAAATACGGTTCCGGATCAAAGATATTCGGAAGAAAATCAGGCAGGGTATACTGGAGTGACAGAGGCAGATTCTCCGGAAAGCTTTGATATAGGTTTGCATGAAGGTAAAAAAATACAGGAGAGCGGCTGGTGGGCAGCAGAAGGTAAGAACATAGAATATGCCTTTGCATTGAAGCCGGGAACTTATACATTGGCAGCTGGCTTCCAGGAGTGGTGGAATGCCAACAGAGAGATGAAAATATCCGCAAAAATGGGTGATCAGGTCCTGGCAGAACAGGATTTCAGACTTTCAGCAAGCGATGGAGATTTACAGGTCAGCAAGTCATTTGAAGTAACAGAAGCAGGAAAAGCAGTGGTAACGGTTAGCAAGAGAGGAAGTTCTGATGCGGTTCTCAGCTGGATTGGAATTCTTGGCAGTGCTGATGAACCATCTGATCAAGTGAATAAGAACAGCCTGCAGCTTGCCATCACCATGGCTGAAAAACTGGAAGCAGAACAAAATGCGAACAACTGCTATACAGAAGAGAGCTGGGCAAAAGTGAAAAAAGCCCTGGATGATGCAAGAACCGTAATGGCAGATGGGGAAGCATTGCAGGAAGATGTGGATTATGCATTCCTGAAACTGATCTCCTCCTGCAACCTCCTTACGGATGGTATACAGAAAATGGGGCTGAATGCAGTAATTGAAGGGGCGAAAGCAGTTCTGGAAAATGAAGAGGAGCTGGCTGAATACACAGAAGAAAGCATAGAGGCAGTAAGAACCGCATTAGCAGAGGCAGAAAGAGTTTATGCAGAAACTGGCGCCGATCAGGAGACTGTAAATGCAGCAGCCAGAAAGCTTATGGATGCAGTAACCGGAATGCTGGTGAAAACAGAAGATACCAGACTCGGTATTCTGATCCGCAAAGCTGAGGAACTTCTGAAAAATAAAGACCAGTATACGGAAACAAGCGTTGAAAATCTGGAAAAAGCTCTTGCAGATGCAAAAGCAACTGCGGAGAACAGTCAGGCGGGCGAGTCACAAATCAATGAGAGTTATGCAAATCTGGCTAAAGCAATGACGGGGCTGGTAAGAAAAGGTGACAAGTCTGAGCTAAAAAATGCGTTGGATAAGGCAAATGAGATCCTTGCCGGCTCTGAGAAATATGTGTTAGATACAATCGCAGGACTTCAGGCAGTAGTTACAGAGGCACAGGCTGTCTACGAAAGCGGTGAAGCAGACGCAGATCAGGTAGGTGAGGTTCTGAAAAAGCTTGTTCAGGAAATACTGA
>NZ_JAWYAJ010000087.1:0-3798 GCF_034124845.1 Robinsoniella sp. | reverse complement strand
ACAACCTGTTTCCCTGCATCAAACGTCTTAATATTCAGCTCTTTCACCATTTGTAAGGTCTGTGACGTTTCTGATTTTCGATTAATAAATTTTATTTTTCCAGATATTTCTTTTATATTTGCAAGCACCACGTTTTCTTTTACGGTTTTTGGCATCAAAAGTCCTTCCTCACGCCTATTCTCAGTAATAAACGCCATACCATTTCGAATACAATTTTCAGGTGTGATGGGCTTTATCTCCTTCCCCTTATAGTGAATGCTGCCGTCTGAGATGGTATCTACTCCAAACAAACATCTGAGAAGTTCAGTCCTTCCAGCCCCCATCAATCCAAACAGCCCTAATATCTCACCTTCCCGAATCTCCAGATTGACATTCTCAAATCTTCCGTCCTGACAGATATTCTTCACCTCAAATGCTACTTCCCCTATTTGCTTTTCCACTGTGGGATAAATTTTATTCAATTCACGTCCCACCATCTGTTTGATTACCTCCGGTGTTGTGATGGTATTCGTAGGGTTCTGTGAAATGATTTCCCCGTCTCTGAGTACGGCTATCTCGTCACAATGTTCAAATACATCCTCCAGAATGTGGGTGATAAAGATGAGGGATTTTCCTTGCTTCTGAAGCAGATGCATGATCTCAAACAGTTTTTCCTTTTCTTTATTTGACAACGAGGTGGTTGGCTCATCCAGAATGATAATTTTAGCATCCCTCATAATTGCCTTTGTGATCTCCACCAGTTGCCGCTGTCCCATTGGAAGACTTCCCAGAATATCAACCGCTGTAAAGTCACTAATTCCCAGCTCTTTCAGTTTATCCGCAGCAATCTTTTTCATTGCTCTCTTATCAATAGTTTTAATTTTATTTTTCTTCATCTCAGTAATAAAGAGATTTTCATAAACACTTAAATTGGTAAACAGATTCAACTCCTGGTGTACAAAAGCGATACCCGCGGCCTGGGAAATTTTCGGGTTTGCCGGCTCGAACTTTCTGCCTTCCAAAATGATTTTTCCCCCATCCCTCTGGTGAATGCCTCCCAGGATATTCATCAGGGTAGATTTTCCAGCACCGTTTTCACCAACCAGTCCCAGGATCTCTCCTTTTTTCAGTGCAATCGTTATATCTTTCAGCACCTTCACGGAGGAAAAAGATTTTGTCACCTGCTCCAACTGTAATATATACTCTATCTTTTCAGCCACTCTTCTCACATCCAATCTTATCGGCACTTGTTATGATTTTTCATTTCTTTTCTTAAAGACAGCCATACCTCCTGCAGCCAAAATAATCGCTCCCTTGACTATGGTAATGATGAAATACGGTGTATTTAACAAGTTTAATGTTACATTAATTAATATAATAAGAAATGCTCCCATTACCGTATTGGGGATCTTGCCAAATCCTCCTGCCGGACTGGTTCCGCCTACGATAATACTGCCCATAATATCGATGAACAATGTACTTCCATAGCTGGATGCTCCTGACTCCATCTGGGCCATCATAATAACACCCGCAATTGCTGCACAGACACCACTGTAAATATATATTTTAAAGATCGTCTTTTTTACCGGAATACCGGAAATAACCGATGCCTTGGGATTGGTTCCCACCGAATAAAGCTGTCTACCATACAAAGTACGGCTGCAGACAATGTGGGTAATAACTGCCACAATTAATCCCAGGATGAGCGCATAGGGGATTCCCAGTACGTTGCCCGATCCCAAAGCTGTGAAAGCTGAAGGCAGTCCTGAGATAGTAGTTCCTCCTGTATAGACAACAGCAAGACCGCTGCCAATCATCTGGGTTGCCATGGTAACGATAAATGAAGGCATCTTAAATCTGGTAACAGACAAACCATTAATAATACCAAAAATAACACCGATCAATAGCATCAGCAGAATGGCAACGGGAATAGCGTACCATCTACCAGCCAGGTATCCGGTTGTCTCGCTCATAATCGATGCTCCCACCACACAGGTTAGTGCAATTACGGAGGTTGCAGAGAAATCCACGCCACCGTTTAAAACTGCGAAGTGCTGGCCACATGCAACGGTAAGTAATACACAGGCCTGACCAAGAATGTTTGTGATATTACCCGCAGTTGCGAAATTTGGTACGCCGATGAGTGCAACAAATACAAACACCAGTACAAACCAAATAATTGTGTCTACTGACCCGTAAATCTTTTTGACCTGTTCCATAAAATCAAACCTCGCTATCTGCATCAAGTACAGCATTGCATGTAATTGACTGTGAATACGTACCCGGTATCTGCGTCAGGCATGCATCTGGGAAACAACTGCGCAGCTGGGCTGCGACTAGCCTCACAGAAATGCAAGCGTAGATACCAGGAACATTATCCACTGATAATTGTGTTATGCTGAACTATGCTCTGTTTTTCTTTCATACTGGTATCACGTCTACGGAATATACGGCGACGCGCAATGTCATACTCCTCTGATGATAATTACTCTGACCTAAGAAATTAGTATCCTGCAAAACCTAATTCATTTACATTCTCAGGCGTAACTTCAAATCCAGGATCCACAAGACCATCTGTTTTTTCTCCTTTAGCCGCTGCCACTGCACCTTCCACGCAGAGCTGCCCCTGAGTCGTAGCATCCTGCACAGAAACGATATCTACATAGTTTGCCTTAATCTGGTCAATTGCATCTTTTGCACCGTCAAAAGTAACAATAGTTACATGCTTCTCATCATCAATCGGATACCACTTATCAATCTGCTGCAGTCCCGAAATAATAGACGGGAGTAAGGCATCAGAAGGGCTGAATATCATATTGATGTCAGGATTTGCTTCAAAAGCACTCAGAATACCAGCCAGAGCCAGTTCTCCCTTCCACTCAGTGGGAACTTCGGAAACTACATCGAATATATCTTTATTTGCATCCGCCACATTCTTAAATCCAGTATCACGTGCAACTGCATTTACGTCAGTCAGGCTGCCCATCAGTTTTACTGCCTTGTAAGTCTTTCCATCCTTTTTTGCTTTCTCCAGCAAATAGTTCATCTCTCTCTCAACCATAGCAACGTTGTCAGAGGTAACTGTTCCTGCAACTTCTGCTCCCTCACCTGCAGCGCGGTTTGCCATGATTACGGGTACATCTGCCTCATTGCATTTTTTAATAGCAGATACAACAGCCTCACCATCTGCCGGCGCAATGATGATTGCATCAGCCCCGCTGGAAATTAAATTTTCAATCTGCTGGTTTTGCTTCTGCACATCATTCTCTGCGATTACTTCGGTATACTTCACACCCAACTCATCGCATTTATCGTGCATAGCTGTCTGATACTCTGCCCACATCTGGGACTCAATGGCACACATGGAAATGCCGATCATAATATCTTCTTTGCCGCCGGATGCTGCTTCAGATACTGCCTCTGTCACGGCATCCGTAGCTGCCGCTGTTGTCTCTTCATTTGCAGCCTTAGTCTCTGCCGTTGTCTCTTTTTGCGCCTCTGTCGATGCTGTTGTCTCTGCTGTTTTTTCACCACAACCCACCATTACCAAAACCATTACACATGCTAATACTACACTAACTGCTTTCTTCTTCATACATACCTCTCCTTTACATTTTTTATTAATGAATACCTTCTATAAAAAAGAGCTTCCTCTTTTCTATCGTATCTTTTCCACAATGGCCATTTCTTTCAGTTCCATTGCCCTTTCATATTGAAACCCCACCGTTAACTTTGACTCCGCAGTCGCAGCAGATACGCCTGCCGCCAGCTTTAAAATTTCTTCTATTGGAAGTTCTTTCGCAAATCCGTATACCATGC
>NZ_JAWYAJ010000086.1:0-7156 GCF_034124845.1 Robinsoniella sp. | reverse complement strand
ACATCCGGGGAATGCGGATTCTAAAAGAAATTGAGCCGGGATTGCCAACCTGCCAGAGTATAGACCACCCTTATTATAAAATGGTGTTGAAATCCGGGAGCTTTGGTACGCCGGAATTTGTGGAAAAAGCAATGGATATGCTGCTTCTTCATGGGGGTGAATAGATGGAAATTTATGATCATATTACAGAATTACGGAAGCGGTATCCCATATTGGAGGGATGCGAATCCGATATCTGGTCTGCCTTTGCAAATATACGGGATTCTTTTCGAAAGGGAGGTATGCTGCTCGTTTGCGGAAATGGTGGAAGCGGGGCAGATTCGGAGCATATTGTAGGAGAACTGATGAAAGAATTTGCCATCAAACGCCCGTTATCGGCGGAAATGAAGGCAAAGTTAAAAAATATTTCTCTGGAAAACGGAGAACTGCTGGCGGAGCATTTACAGGGTGGCCTTCCAGCAGTGACCCTTACCAGTAACATTGCATTGTCTACGGCGTTTGCCAATGATGCAGTACCTGAGTTGGTATTTGCACAGCAAGTATGCGGATATGGGGATGATAAAAGTGTCCTTATGGGTATCAGTACCTCTGGAAATTCTAAAAATGTAATATATGCAGTGGAGACGGCAAAGGCACTGGGTATGAAGACGGTTGGAATGACCGGGGAAAGTGGCGGAGAGCTGAAGGAACTGTGTGATGTATGCATCTGTGTTCCGGCTGTGGCAACTCCCAATATCCAAGAACTTCATCTGCCGGTCTACCACACAATCTGCATGATGCTGGAGGAGGAATTTTTCGGATGAGTTATTTGGCTGGAATTGATATTGGCGGTACAAAGTGTGCGGTTAGTATCGGGAAAACCACGGGTACAGATGGGATAGAGATTTGTTATAAAGAAAAATTTCCTACTCCGGATTCACCTTCGGAGGCAGTGAAGAGGATGACAGAAACTCTTGCAGCAATGGTTGATGCACACGAGGAGATTGTGCTGGAAGCCATTGGAATCAGCTGCGGAAGCCCTCTGGATTCTAAAAAAGGATTGATTATGTGTCCGCCCAATCTGCCTGATTGGGATCATATAGATGTAGTGACGCCCTTTGCCCGGAGATTTGGCGTTCCGGTCCAGGTACAGAACGATGCAAATGCATGCGGACTGGCAGAATGGCTTTGGGGTGCGGGAAGAGGCACACAAAATATGATATTCCTGACTTTTGGCACCGGACTTGGAGCCGGGCTGATACTGGATGGCAAATTATACTGCGGGACCTGTGATATGGCAGGGGAAGTGGGACATGTACGTCTGTCGGAGGATGGACCGGAAGGCTATGGCAAGAAGGGATCTTTTGAGGGATTTTGCAGCGGAGGCGGCATTGCCAGGTTTGCAGTGCCATATATTGAAAGCTGGGTTAAGAGAGGCAGTCGGACGAGTATTTTAAAGCCGGGAAAAGCACTGGATGAAATTACCACAGCAGATATCGGTGCGGCAGCCGGCGAAGGAGATGAACTGGCACTTGATATCCTGAAAAAGGCAGGAGAGAATCTGGGAAAAGGTCTTTCTATGCTGATCGATATTCTGAACCCGGAAAGAATTGTAATCGGAAGCATTTATCTGAGACAGGAAGATATACTCAGAGAACCCATGCTGGAGGTAATCCGCAGGGAAACACTATTACAGAACCGGCAGGTATGTCAGGTAGTACCGGCAGGGCTGGGAGAACAACTGGGGGATTACGCAGCTTTATCAGTGGCAGGTAATCTTATACAATGAGCCAGACGGTTTAGAGCCTGACAGGAGGTATTTAATTGAAAGTAAAAGATCCGCATTTTATATTAGAAAAAATCCGCAAATATATAGATGAAGATATCTGGCCTGCCAGATACCGTGAAGTTGTGGAACTGGATGAATGGAAATATATAGAGCACCCAATGGATGACCGCATTGATGATGCTTTTGATCTGAGTTATGATGACAGCGGCTGGCAGGATTTCCGGTTATGGGATACCTGGGGAGGATACGACAAGGTTGCCTGGTTCCGCACCAGTGTACAAGTTCCGGAAGCCTTTATGGACAGCCAGACGGCACTCAAGCTGTCAGTTGGCCCACGGGATGGGGGAGAATCTACCGCTGAAGCATTGCTGTATATAAATGGCAAACCGGTTCAGGGAATTGATATCTGGCATGAGGAAGCACTTCTTGATCAGGAAGTATTTGAAAATGGAAACACCCTGCATATTGCAATAAAGGCCTGGAGCGGCGTTCTCGTGGTGCCCAGAGTGCGGACTTTTAAGATTGCCCAGCTGGTAAAGCTGGATATGGAGACAGACCGTTTTTATTATATAACAGATACACTGCTGCGGTGTGTAAAGCTGCTGGATGAGAATGATTTGCGCAGGATAAAATTGACTCGGGTACTGAATGATACATTTGCAAGAGTAAATTTTCTGGAGTATCAATCAGAAGGATACTATAAGTCCATCCAGGAAGCACTGGCTTATATACAGGAACAGCTGGATCAGTATGCAAAGGTGGAAGAAATAAAGCCTGTGGTATACGGAGTGGGCCATTCTCATATTGATATGGCATGGTTATGGAGGCTTTGCGCCACCCGGGAAAAAGCATCCAGAACGTTTTCCACGGTGCTGAATCTGATGAAACAATATCCCGAATACCGGTTTATGCATACGTCACCCCAGCTGTACAAATTCCTGAGAGAAGATTATCCGGAAATTTATGCCCGGGTAAAAGAAAAAATTGCCCGGGGACAGTGGGAGATCACCGGCGGCATGTGGGTTGAACCGGATACCAACGTTCCGTCCGGAGAGTCATTGGTACGTCAGTTTATCTATGGAAAGCGATTCATTAAGGAAGAATTTGGACAGGAAACAAATCTGGTCTGGCTGCCTGATGTCTTTGGATATTCTGGTGCACTGCCGCAGATTATGAAAAAAGCAGGAATGAAATATTTCATGACAACGAAGATCAGCTGGAACCAGTACAATCATTTTCCATATGATACATTTAACTGGAAGGGAATAGACGGAACGAGCATCTTTACCCATTTTATTACCACGCCGGAAGACGGCTCCTGGTTCTATACTTATAATGGTCATATGGATCCGGAAGAAGTGACGGGAGTGTGGAAAAATTATAAAGATAAGGATAAAAATGATGAGCTTTTAATTGCCTTTGGATGGGGAGACGGCGGCGGCGGACCTACCAGAGAAATGCTGGAACAAAGCCGTGTTATGAAAAATATTCCAGGAATCCCAAGGGTGGAAATGGATACGGCGGAGCACTATTTTGAGCGTATTTACAACCATACAGACCATAAAAAGCTGGGAACCTGGGACGGTGAGCTTTATTTTGAACTGCATCGGGGTACGTATACCTCGCAGGCTGCCAATAAGAAGTTCAACCGCCAGTCAGAGGTACTGCTTCATAATATTGAATTCCTGTACAGTATGCGGGATATACTTGGCGGAGGGGATTGCTATCCACGGGAAGCACTGGATGGAATCTGGGAGCGGGTAATGCTGAATCAGTTCCACGATATCCTTCCCGGGTCATCCATTCGTCAGGTATATGAGGATACAACCAGAGATTATCTGGAAATTGCACAAAAAGGCGGGGAACTCTGTCGGCAGGTACAGACTGCGCTTATGGATGAGATCTGTGTAAATGAGAATTCCATTGCAGTCTATAACACCACAGGTTTTTCGAGAGATGATATCCTGTTCCTTCCTTATGGAGAGCATTGTACTTTGCATACGGAGTTCTCATGGGGATCTGAAAAGCTTGCAGACCAGAAAACAGAGGATGGCATTCTGGTATACATAAAGGATATTCCGTCCTATGGATATAAGATGATAACAGTTCAGACAAGTCTGAACTGTTACGCATCCAGCCCATTGAAATTCGCCTTCGGCGAAGGGCTGGATGCCGACAGACCCAGGTTTTTGTACGATCAGCGCAGTAAATGCGCAGATCTGCCGGAAGTGTTACATAAGTGGATTCCATATTGTGAAAATACTGATACAACGGACAGATCTCTTGTCAAGGTTACAGAAACTTCTATGGAGAATGCCTTCTTCAAGATTGAAATGAACGGGAACGGTGAGATTTCTTATCTGTATGATAAAGAAAATGGCCGTCAGGTCAGCTGCGAATCGCCCATGAACATGCTGCAGGCATACGAAGACAAACCCCAGCGCTTTGATGCATGGGATATCGATGTGTATTACAAAGAAAAACCATATCAACCATTTCAACTGGTAAAATCAGAAGTGATGGAGCAGGGTGCGTTACGGGGCGTTTTACGTCATGTCTGGGTCTTCAACCGCTCGGTAATTACCCAGGATATGATCTTATATCATAACAGCAGAAGAATTGATTTTAAGACTACTGCTGACTGGAAAGAAGAACAGGTACTTTTAAAGGTATATTTTCCTGTGGATGTACACTGTGAAGAAGCGGTGTATGAGATTCAGTTTGGAAATATAAAACGTCCGACCCATACGAATAATGAATGGGATTTTGCAAAATTTGAGGTGTGCGGACATCGTTGGGCTGATTTATCGGAAGGTAACTATGGCGTATCTCTTCTAAATGACTGCAAATACGGCTACGATATTCACCAGAATACGCTGGGGCTGTCTCTGATTAAATCCGCTGTCCGCCCTGATGAGACTGCGGACAGGAGGATTCATGAATTTACATATTCCCTGTATCCCCATGCCGGAAGTGTTACCGAATGCCAGGTACAGAAGGAAGCCATGATGCTGAATATGCCTCTGCTGTATTCCTTTGCAGAAAAGAAGGGGCAGCAAGTGCCACCCGGCGTGAATACGTCGGTATATAGCACCCGCTGTCCGGATGGACAGACGGACAAGATTTCCTACTCTATGATAGAGACAGACTGCAGCCATATTGTAATTGATACGGTAAAGAAGGCTGAAGCAGAAGATGCTTATATTGTCCGGTTATATGAATTTAAAAATGCAAAAGACTCCGGCGCCAGGCTGATGTTTCATTTCCCTGTAAAACGGGTAGTGGAAACGAATCTCTGCGAGGAAGAGATGCAGGAACTGATGTTAAGCGGCAGCGGGATTGAATTTGAAATAGGGTGTTTTGAAATTAAAACATTTAAGGTCTATATTTAACAAATACCTGAGATTTCGTAACAGTTCAGACAGCATGAACTGTTACACATCCAGCCCATTGAAATTCGCCTTCGGCGAAGGACTGGATGTCTGCAGGCCCCAGGTTTTCTTACGGTCTGCGCAGTAAATGCGCTGACCTGTCTGAACTGTTACGATATTTTACCATATGGTGATACAGAATATCAGGCACGATATAGAGACGGATTTATGCGGGGAGGCATTTGTTTAAAGAAAGTAGAGGATAAGACATCATGAATAAAGAATATATGAGCAGCCGCCAAAGAGTGCTAAATGCCATTGAACACAAACCGGTGGACCGGATGCCGATTGATCTGGGGGTTCATTTTTCAACGGGTATATCAGCATACGCATATTATGAGCTGCGAAAATATTTAGGGCTGTCTGTGGATCAGATTGAGATGATTGACTGTTCACAGGGGTTGGCCAGAGTGGATCAGGATATTCTGGACAGATTTCACATC
The DNA here is from genome assembly GCF_034124845.1 of Robinsoniella sp. NCBI lineage: Bacteria > Bacillati > Bacillota > Clostridia > Lachnospirales > Lachnospiraceae > Robinsoniella > Robinsoniella sp. The sequence goes on along the minus strand of NZ_JAWYAJ010000086.1, from coordinate 1,514 downwards.
GATACCATGTTGTTAAATCCCCCATGGGAGAATACGCATAAGTGGAATCCCCGGGGAACGTATGAATTCCTGGTCCCGGATAGCTTTAGGCCGGTCAGGCAGTCAGACGGAGGATATCGGATGAGCTCCGGTCAGGGAGAAATCTATATGCCGGCAGGAGGATATTTTTTTGATGGGATTTGCCCTGATTTTTATGGCTTTAAAAGCGAAGAAGAAAAGTGGGAACTGTTTGGCAGGAGAGCAGAAGAGATATATAAAGAAACTGATAAATTTACCATGGTCATGGGATATGGCGCTTTCTTTCATGGGTTGGAATTTGCCTGCGAGATGTTATTAGACCCGGAATCCTGCAAATACCAGAATGAGACACAGCTGGGTAAAAATATTGCTAAATTTGACCGCATGAACAAGAGGTTTGGAAAGTATATTCAGGCAATTGAAGTAAACAGTGACCTGGGTATGCAGAATGCACCTATGTGTTCGCCGGAAAGTTATGAAGAATGCTGTCTGCCTTATCTGAAAGCATTCTGCAAACATGTACACGAAAACAGTGATATTAAAATTTTCCTTCATTCCTGTGGATCCATCGATGCACTGCTGCCGGATATTATAGAAGCAGGTGTGGACATAGTCAATCCGGTACAGATCTCTGCGGATAATATGGACCCAGGGCATTTAAAAAGGACATATGGAGATTCTATTTGTTTCTGGGGCGGAGGATGTGACACCCAGAGAATGTTGTGGCAGGGAACTCCGGAAGAAGTATCCGCTCATGTGGAAAAGAATATTGAAATATTCGCCAAAGGAAGCGGCTTTGTCTTTAACCAGGTACATAACATTATGGGAAATGTTCCGCCTGCAAATATAGCTGCCATGTTCGATACGGCATATGAATGTGCAGTGAGAGACCCCGCGGGAGTCAAAACGGTGTAAACAGGCGAATTGGTGCGGTACTAGCCAGCTTGCTTTATACAGGAGGGATACAAATGGAAATTTCATTATCAAATCTTAAATGGCAGGTCAAGGGATATTGGCCATATGTGCCAATCAAAGAAAAAAGCATGGAAACAGGCCAGACACTCCACGGTGTTACGCCATGGATAGAAGCAAAAGTGCCGGGCGGCGTACACTATGACCTGTGGAAAGCAGGATACATCGATAACCCTTACTATGCCAGGAACAGCCTGAATTGCGAATGGGTGGAAAACCGCTGGTGGATGTACCGCACGGAATTTTTGGCACAAGTGACAGAGATTACTTCTCATCCAGATGCTATAGGCAGAGATCTGACTGGGGAAAATGTATTTCTGGTGTTTAAAGGGTTGGATTATGAGGCGATGATCTATGTCAATGACGAGCTGGCGGGCACCCATAAAGGGATGTACGAACACAAGAGAATAGATCTCACCGGCAAAATAAAGGAAAAAAATAAACTGGTCGTAATCTTTAAAGGGGTACCTTCTGAGATGGGACAGATTGGATATACCTCAGCTACCTCCACTCAGAAAAGCAGG
>NZ_JAWYAJ010000085.1:0-5099 GCF_034124845.1 Robinsoniella sp. | reverse complement strand
CAGGTTACATAGCCCGCTATGCGCCCTTCATTCGGGACAAATCTCCCACAAACTGTGACGTACAGCTGTCAGAAAGCAATTTTAAAACACGCTCTTGTATAAATAAGGCCTGTCAGGAATATGTGAAAGGGAAGTACATAATGAGAGCAAAAAATAGTTATTTAAAGAATTTTTTAATATCAGCTTTTTTGTTTGGTATATCTTTTAGTGTGGTATGCGCACTTATATATGGAGACATCCTTAAAGCCTTCGTATTAGGTATAAGTGCAGGAATTTTATTCGGCATACTGATGACGCTGTTTGTAATGTATATTTCGAAAAAGATGAATATATTTCGGGCTAAGTTAGCAGAGGAGCATGATATCTTTTTTGAAGGCGGTGCAAATTACTGGGAGGGAAAAAACAGCTTAGGGGGATGGTTGTTTCTTACCGAAAGCGATCTGTATTTTGTGGCACATAAATATAATAAAACCACGAAAGAAATTATAATTCCCTACGCAGATATAAGAATGGTTTCTAGATCCCATAAAATGAAATCAATAGAAATCTTATGTATAGATGGGCGGTTGGAAGCATTTGTAGTCAATGAAAGAAAAAAATGGATCAGTAAACTTAATGAGCAGATAAATGGTGAAGGGAATCTTAAAAATTGTAATGGAGATATCGTATGAAAATATTATCAACATACTATTCTGACATTGGCATTTCCAAAAAAGTAAATCAGGACAGCCTTCTTATCAAAGAGGCAGATACACCCCTTGGAAAAGTATTGTTTGCTGTGTTATGTGACGGTATGGGGGGATTGAAAAAGGGGGAAGTGGCGAGTGCCTCGGCAATAGAGGGATGTTCAGAATGGTTTTCTGAGACATTTCCTCATTTGTTGAATCATTTTTCAGTCCAAAGTACCGTGGAGAGCATGAAGGAACTATTTGAGGTAATCAATGTAAGAATATATAGTTATGGAAGCCGGAATGAAATTGAACTGGGAACGACTTTAACAGCGTTTTTGATGGTTGGAACAGAGGTTTTTATTATTGGACATATTGGAGACAGCAGGGTATACCGGATTAAGCACCGGGTCTCTCAGCTGACGGAAGACCATACCTTTGTGGAGCGAGAAGTAAAAAATGGCAGACTGACGAGACAGGAGGCGGAAAATGACCACAGACGCAATATCTTACTTCAATGCCTGGGTGCAGGAGGCAAAATCAATCCCCAGTTCCTGTCAGGGAAGCCTGAACGAAACTGTACGTATATGCTGTGTTCAGATGGATTTCGTCACGAGATTTCAGAAAATGAGATTCACGGAGCGCTATATCCTGGAAAACTGAAGGATGAGGAAACCATCCGGAAAAAGGCGGTTGAGTTAGTGGAGCTTAATAAACAGCGTATGGAAAAAGATAATATTTCTACCATTATTATTTGTATTAAATAGTGGCAGGAATAACTTTTCAAACAGGCTTTAGATAACGAAAGAGAAATAGGGAGATGTGTAATTAAATGGCAGCAATAGGTACAATCATTGACGGTAAGTATGAAATACTGAAGAAAATTGGTCAGGGAGGTATGTCTAAGGTATACCTTGCAATGGATCAGAGGCTGAACAAACAGTGGGCAATAAAGGAAATCCAGAGCCATGCCCACGACCGGGATAATGCGGTCAAGATTCAAAGCTTAATCAAAGAAGCAAATTTAATGAAACAGCTGGATCATCCCACGCTTCCCAGAATCGTAGACATTATCGAAAGTGAAGAAGTGATCTACGTCATTATGGACTATATCGAAGGGGAGCCCCTTAGCAGAATTCTGCGTGAAACCGGAGCACAGCCCCAGGAGCAGGTCATTAAATGGGCAAAACAGCTATGCGAGGTCTTGGATTATCTGCATACCAGAAATCCGTCTGTGGTTTATAGAGATATGAAACCATCCAATGTTATGCTGAAACCAGACGGTAATGTGAAGCTTATTGATTTTGGAATAGCACGGGAATATAAGGAAAACAGCCAGGAAGATACAACGAGTCTGGGTACGAAAGGCTATGCGGCACCGGAACAATTTGGAGGAATGGGGCAGACTGATGCAAGAACGGATATTTATTGTCTGGGTGCTACGATCTATCATCTGGTAACCGGGAAAAGCCCTTCCGAACCGCCTTATGAACTGGTACCTATTCGTCAGTGGAACCCGGCGCTTTCCGGAGGTCTTGAAAATATTATTTTAAAATGTACCCAGCCTAATCCGGAGGACCGGTATCAGTCCTGTGTTCAGCTCCTGTATGACCTGAATCATTATGAAGCGGTGGATGGGGAGTACCGGAAGGAACAAAAGAAGAAGCTGAATGTGTTCATCACCCTGATTGCGGTATCTCTGCTCTTTATGGCAGGAGGAGCAGGCGCACAGATCCTGAAAGCAGTGGAAAATAATAATAATTACGACTTTATTTACAGGACGGCTGTGAAACAGACAGGGAATGAAGAAAAAGCAAAACTGCTGATTGATGCCATTAAGATTAAGCCGGATTCACTGGAAGCATATAAAAGTTTACTGGATACCTACAAGGAAGACGCAGATTTTAGCATTGAAGAAGAAGTACAGTTCAAAAAATGCATAGAGGAGAATCTGGGAATTCTGCAGCAGGAAGAAGGATATGGGGAGCTGGCTTTTGAGATCGGAAAACTGTATTGGTATTATTATGACTATGGAAAAGATCAATCTGAGGACAATCAGGTTACCAGAGTTAAAAGTGCAATTAAATGGTTTGAAGACGTACTGACCTATACGGCTGAGACCTATGAAAACCGCCATATGGCTAATATATATTGCGATATTGGAAAGTTTAACCGGGATATCACGTTAAATGTGGAAGAGGCATCTGATAAAGGTCTGTATGCACCCTACTGGAGGAATCTCACCGGTCTGACAGATCAGGTGTCCGAAGATCCGGGAGAACAGGAAATCGTATCCCTGGAACTGTACCGTCTTGTAATCAACGCCATAGAGACTTATGCGAGAAAATTTAAAGGCGACGGTATTACGCAAAATGAGATGGAGATTGTTCTGGCACAGGTAAAATCCGGAACAGGAGATCTTGAGACAACAACGGATAAAACGGCTGGGATCAAGGAGTATATTCTGGGAAGAACCGATAGCGCAGCAGAGGCTGTCGCAAATGCATACCGGGCACAGGAAGGGAAGGAGAACGGGAGGTAGTTATGGAACAGGCAGAAGTTTATCAGGTGATATCGCTGGTGTGCTTTGGAATCGGAGGTCTTTTTCTCATTAGCGCGGCAGTTGTATTTTTCCATTTGAGAATTATTGAAGTAATAGGAGAATTATCGGGAAGAACAGCTAGAAAACATATCGAAGCTTATCGAAAAGGAGTTGCAGAGGTAAGTCCCGTATTGGGAATCCGGGAAGAAGAAACATCGGATTTAACACATATGCTGGAGAATGTGGAAGTGGAAGGAAATAAAAACAGAACTGGAGATACCGTTTTGCTGATTAATTCCATGAATGCTACAGACGAGGAAACATCTGCTTTATGGAGGGATGATGATAAAGAAGAAGACGAAGCAACGGCGGTGATGGATAAAAACTTTCAAATCGTAAGGGATGAGGTCAGCAGATCTTTAAAAGGGGAAGCAGCCATGTTTGAAGAGGAGGTGAAGTTATGAAAGGATTTCATAAGAATAAGAGGTGGATTGCTATAGTTCTGTTGTTCGTAATCGTTTGCACCAGAGTATTCGGACAGATTGATGCCGTCTATGCAGCAGCTCCGGGGAACAGCGCAGAAGCAGAGACCCAAGTAAAACCAAAAACTGAAGCGGAGCCTGCAGTGGAAACAGAAGCCGGAGCAAAGACAGAGGATAAGACAGAAAACGGATCCGGAACAGAGGCAGAAAATGGAACGGAAACAGAAGCTGAAAAGGAAAATGGAGCAGAAACAAAATCTGAGGCAGAGACAGAGGATGGGACAGAAACCGGATCCGAAGCAGAGACAGAGGATGGGACAGAAACAGAATCTGAAGCGGAGACAGAGGAAGAGCCAGAAACAGAATCTGAAGCGGAGACAGAGGATGGGACAGAAACAGAGTCCGAAACAGAAGAAAAGGGGTTTCAGATAAGTGGAAAAGTAATTGATATTGGTTCAAATGCTGTAAGTAGAGCCAAGGTCCACCTGAAGATGAAACCAAAAGTGGAAGAAGAAACGAATGACATCCAGCGGAATGATGAGTCTGTTGAAGGCGAGAATGTTTACTTGACAAATGAAGAGGGGGAATTTACGTTTACCGCTGAATTGAAAGAGGATATGGATTATTCGGTAAGTATATCCAAGGAAAATTTTGTGACAGAAACGGTAGAGATAGATCCTGATCATGCAGATGAAGATAATATAATACAGCTGGAAACGATAACCATTGAAAAAGCGGTAAAGATAGAGGGAATGATCAGCGCATCTTCATCAGGGAGGATCAAGGGCGAAAGCGGAGTGTCTGTAAGTATTTTAGAGCATAGTGTATCTGATGATGAAGAGATTGTGCTGAATAAAACAGAGACTGATGAACATGGAAAATACAGTATAACTGTTAAATACCGTCAGCAGGGGTATATTGTCAGGATACAAAAAGAAGGATATGAAGAACATCGTATTCCGATACAAGGGACTGAGGGTGTTATCAAAATCCCTGAATATACTTTATTAAAGAAGACATTGAATCTTAGTAGTGAGCCAATGGGAGCTGGGAGCATCGTCTGGAAAGTATTCAATGAGGAAAGTAATGAATATGAAGATGGACATTCAGTGGGATATGGAGGATCTGCCAGAGCATATTTTAAACCAAATGATACAAGATATCTGGAGGATTGTGAGGTAAAGCCTCTGAACGATGGGGATTCTCTGGTAGGTGAAGAGGTAGATTCCTTTGTATTTGAAGAGGATGAGAGTGGAATTGCTTATATAGAGATTCGGAATATAAAGCAAGACTATAAAGCATCGGCTGATTTTCGGTCTAAAGAAAAAACGGTTGAATTAAAGTTCGATTTGGAAGGAAAATTGGAAAAGAATTATGAAAAAAATAAGTATGCTTTAGAGGGAACGA
>NZ_JAWYAJ010000084.1:0-4453 GCF_034124845.1 Robinsoniella sp. | reverse complement strand
GAAAAAGAATATTTGCTGAAAAATTAAAAAAGTACTTGCATTTTCAGGAAAAATGGTATACTATTGTTCAAAGGAAAGACAAATGTACGCGGTAGAAAAACACGACCTGCTGCAATGTCCGTTTGCCCCTTGATTTTAAGAAATATATTCTGCCGGGAAAATACCGGAAGCATGTATTTTCGAAGAATAATTTGTGTGAGGAGAATGTTAAAATGAGTCAGAAATTAAAAGTAGGCGTATTAGGCGCTACCGGTATGGTAGGACAGAGATTTATTTCATTATTGGAAAACCACCCATGGTTTGAAGTCGTAACCCTTGCTGCAAGCCCAAGAAGTGCTGGGAAAACTTATGAAGAAGCAGTAGGCGGAAGATGGAAAATGACCACACCGATGCCGGAAGCAGTGAAAAATATTGTTGTAATGAATGTAAATGAAGTAGAAAAAGTGGCATCCGGCGTAGACTTTGTATTTTCTGCCGTAGATATGAGCAAAGATGAGATTAAAGCTATCGAAGAAGCTTATGCAAAAACAGAAACTCCGGTTGTATCGAACAACAGTGCACACAGATGGACACCAGATGTACCAATGGTAGTACCGGAAATCAATCCGGAGCATTTCGAGGTGATCAAATTCCAGAAGGAACGTCTTGGAACAACGAGAGGATTCGTAGCTGTGAAACCAAATTGTTCGATCCAGAGTTACGCACCGGTACTTACAGCATGGAAAGAGTTTGAGCCATACGAAGTAGTAGCTACGACTTATCAGGCAATATCAGGTGCAGGAAAAACATTTAAAGACTGGCCGGAAATGGTAGAAAACATCATCCCGTATATTGGCGGCGAAGAAGAAAAAAGCGAGCAGGAACCATTAAGACTCTGGGGAAATATTGAAGACGGCGTTATCAAAAAAGCATCTTCACCGGTGATTACCTGCCAGTGTATCCGTGTTCCAGTATTAAACGGACATACAGCGGCTGTATTTGTAAAATTTAAAAAGCAGCCCACCAAAGAGCAGTTAATTGAAAAATTAGTGAACTTCAAAGGTCTGCCTCAGGAGTTAGAGCTTCCAAGTGCACCAAAGCAGTTTATTCAGTATCTGGAAGAAGATAACCGCCCCCAGGTAACTGCAGATGTAGATTTTGAAAACGGCATGGGTATCTCTGTTGGAAGACTGAGAGAAGACAACGTATATGATTATAAATTTGTAGGATTATCCCACAATACTGTCCGAGGAGCAGCAGGCGGTGCAGTTCTTTGTGCTGAACTATTAAAAGCCCAGGGATATATTACAGCAAAATAAGCAGTTAAAATAATAGAAAACAGCATTTAAAGAGTATACTTCTAAATGCTGTTTTTTGTTTGTACGTATTTTGCTGTGTAATCCTTATTTTAAAACGAATCCTTGTGTTTCGAGAAAATTCACTTGTTTTTTAATGAATTATATCTTACAATTAATAACAGGCTTAACTGCGTGTTTTGTAGTACTAAGCTGTATATAGTAATTCACGATCGGTAATTTTCAAATACGTTTTAAAGCGAAAAGGGATAAAGAATGGGATATAAATGATTAGGATAAAGAATGTAACAAAAGAATTCGGGAAAACAAAAGGAGTATTTGATTTATCACTGGAAGTTGAAGATGAAGAAATTTTTGCCCTGATGGGTCCGGCGGGTGCCGGTAAAACGACAGCTGTCCGTCTCTTAATGGGATTTATGGCTCCGATGAAGGGGAAATGCGTGATAAATGGGAAGGACACCTGGAAATGGTCCGATAACATTCAGAGTTTTATCGGTTATTTGCCAGGAAATGCGGGACTTCCTAAAGAAATGACAGGCAATAAATTTATTCGGCTAATGGGTGCCATGCGGGGAATGAAGAACCTGGAGCGGGCGTTTGAACTTGTTGACCGGTTTGAGTTGGACATGGATGAGAAGATCAGGTTTATGTCCAAAGAAAACCGGAAAAAAGTACAGATTATCAGTGCGTTTATGCATGATCCCAAAATGCTGATACTGGATGAACCTGCGGTGGGACTGGAACCTCTGATGCAGGAACGGTTTATTGAACTAATGCTGGAGGAAAAGGAAAAAGGGAAGACCATTTTTATGACATCGCAGGTGTTTGATGAGGTGGACAGGGTTTGTGACAGGGTAGGGATGATCAGAGATGGCAACCTGGTAAATATCAGCGATATTGAAAGCCTCCGTGCAGACCAAAGAAAAAATTATATTATTAAATTTGCCGATCAGCAGGAAGTGTTTCGGTTTATGAAAGAGCCCTATGAGGTGATTCAGATTAAAGAAAAACAGATCATTGTCAATGTGAAAGGCGAGATGATGTCTCTGATTCATACACTCAATGACTATAAAGTGACAAATCTGGAAATGACAGTCCAAAGCCTGGAAGAGATCTTTCCACATTTTTACGGAGGTCAGCTGCATGCTTAGTTTTCCATTATTAAAACAGAATATAAAATCAAATTATGTGATTCTTCTGGCATTTTTAGGCATATTGCTGTCAGGAATGCTGGCTGCCCTGGGACTTCATACCCAGGGACATACTTCAGCAGGATTTTTAGCAACATATTTTAGTGAATTTACCTTTTTCATTGTTCCTTCCGTATTCAGTATTATTATGGCAGGACGTTTGGTGGCACGTTTGGTGGACCGGGGAACAATGGCATATTATCTGGCGACGCCTAACAGCAGATCGAGGCTTTTGTGTACGCAGGCATTTACATTGCTGACATACCTGATACTGATGTTTATTTTTACTTCACTTCTTGGAGTGGCAGGCGGTTTGTATCAATTCGTGGAAAATTGTGATATCACATCTTTTCTGTTGTTGAATCTGGGGGCGCTCTGCCTTCATATATTTGTCAGTGGATTTTGTTTTTTAGCGTCCTGTACCTGCAGAACTGCCGGGAAAGCTTGGCTTTTCTCCGGTGTTATTATTGCGGTTTTTTATATTGTTCATATAGCATCGGATATGGATGAACGGCTGGAGGTGCTGAAATATGCCACCTTTTTTTCACTGTTCCATACCGAATATATTCTGAGGATCAATGTTAATATCCTGTGGATGCTTCCGGCCCTGATTGTTGCTGGCTGGGCGATGTATTTTATAGGAATAAAAATATTTGAAAAGAGAGATTTACCCCTGTAAGCGGGGAATGAGGATTTATAGATGTCAAAAGCTTTATATATTGCAGAAAAACCCAGTGTAGCCCAGGAATTTGCCAAAGCACTGAAGTTAAAAACATCCAGGCATGAGGGCTATCTGGAGGGGGATACGGCGGTGGTAACCTGGTGTGTTGGTCATTTGGTAACCATGAGTTATCCGGAAGTGTATGATGTGAAATTCAAGAGGTGGAGTCTGGATACGCTTCCCTTTCTTCCGGAGGAATTCCTGTACGAGGTCATTCCGTCCGTAACAAAACAATTTAAAATTGTAAGCGGGCTTTTGAACCGGGAAGATGTTGATACCATTTACGTCTGCACCGACTCCGGGCGGGAAGGAGAATATATCTATCGTCTGGTGGAGCAGAAGGCAAATGTAAAAGGCAAGGTCAGAAAAAGAGTCTGGATTGATTCCCAGACAGAAGAAGAAATACTAAGGGGAATTGAGACAGCGAAAGATTTATCTGCTTATGATAATCTGTCAGAGGCAGCCTATTTAAGGGCAAAAGAAGATTATTTGATGGGCATTAATTTTTCCAGGCTTCTGTCCCTTAAATACGGGAATGCCATTTCTAATTATTTACATACAAAATATACGGTGGTATCGGTTGGCAGGGTAATGACCTGTGTATTGGGAATGATCGTAAGGCGGGAGCGGGAAATCAGAGATTTTGTGAAAACCCCGTTCTACCGCGTACTAAACACCATAAATTATAATGGTAAAGTATTTGACGGGGAATTCCGTGCCGTAGAAGGCTCAAAATATTACCTGTCTCCAAAACTTTACAAGGAAAATGGGTTTAAAGAGAAAAAAGATGCCCAGATATTAATAGATGAACTCAGTGTGGACCGGCCATTAACCGCCGTGGCAGATGCAGTCGAGAAGAAAAAGGAAAATAAAAATCCTCCGCTGTTATTTAACCTGGCTGAACTTCAGAATGAATGTTCCAAACTGTTTAAAATAAGCCCGGATGAAACATTGCGTGTCGTTCAGGAATTATACGAAAAGAAGCTGGTAACCTATCCGAGAACGGACGCTAGAGTATTGTCAACGGCGGTAGCCAAAGAAATACATAAAAATATCGGCGGACTGAGGAACATACCTATGATGAAAGAGTATGCGGAAGAGATTCTAAGCGGCACCAGCTATAAAAATATAGCAAAGACAAGATATGTAAATGATAAACAGATTACAGACCATTACGCAATCGTTCCAACCGGACAGGGAATCAGTGCTCTTCGTTCTCTGAACAGTAATGCGGTAAATGTGTACGA
>NZ_JAWYAJ010000083.1:15734-24046 GCF_034124845.1 Robinsoniella sp. | reverse complement strand
TCGGTTTGATTTTTTTTCGCCTGCTGAAGAAGAAGTTTTTTTTCTTCAATAGTTTTTTTGGCGATCAGTTTTTAGTCTCTCACCGTGTTTTTCTGTCCAATGCGTTGTGCACGGTCTGTGGCCTGATTCTGTGCCGCCACATTCCACCAAGGGTCAAAATGAATGACGATACTGGCACCGGTAAGATTCAGCCCCGTTCCCCCCGCCTTCAGTGATATCAGGAAAACCGGTACATCATTTTCATTAAACTCTGCCACCAGCTGCGCACGCTTGGATTTGGCAGTAGCTCCGGTAAGCTTGTAGTTTCTGATTTTCTCCTTTGCCAGTTCCTTTTCCAGAAGTACAAACAAGCTGGTAAACTGGGAAAACACAAGAATTTTGTGGCCGCCCTCCACTGCATTTTTAATCAATTCCATACAGGTATCCAGTTTAGCCGCGCCGCCCTTATAATTCTCATACACCAAAGACGGTGCGCAGCAGACCTGGCGCAGCCTGGTAAGCTGTGCCAGAAGCTGTATCTTCCCTGTCTGGAATTCCTCGTTGCTGGTGTGATTCAATATTTCCAAAAGCTTGTTCACATTCGCCCGGTAAAGTTCATTCTGCTCTCCTTCTAATTTGGAATAGATGACATTTTCCTCTTTTTCCGGAAGGTCTTTTAGCACCTCGGACTTCAAACGCCTTAAGATAAATGGTTTGATCATTTTCTGCAGACGCCCGGTGACAATCTCATCCTTTGATTGAACAATGGGTGTTTCGTATCCTGATTTGAATTTTTCATAGCTGCTTAGCATTCCCGGCATGAGATAATCAAATATACTCCATAGCTCACTTAACCGGTTTTCAATAGGCGTTCCCGTAAGTGCAAATTTCACATCTGCGCGGATGCACTTAACCGCCTTTGATGCCTGAGTAGTATGATTTTTAATATTCTGCGCCTCATCAATTATCTGGGCATAAAAATGTTTGTCCTGATATTCTTCGATATCCCGTTTTAAGAGGTCATAAGAGGTAATAACCACATCAAACTCCTCGTATCCTTGAAGCAGCTCTCTTCGCTCAGACATGCCGCCCGCCAGAACGCAAACATGCAGGTCCGGTGCAAATTTTTCTATTTCACTTTCCCAGTTGTAAACCAGAGAAGCCGGACAAACAATCAGGCTTGGCGTTTCCTTCTGTGGTCCTTCTTTCTTTTTTAACAGAAAACTAATGATCTGCAGCGTCTTTCCAAGCCCCATATCATCTGCCAGAATCCCGCCAAATCCCATGGAATCCAGTGTACACAGCCAACGAAATCCTGTCTTCTGATAATTTCTCATAACTTTCTTTAGGGAAACCGGTACTTCGTAATCACTGTCTTCCACATCCTTCATATTGCGGATCATGGACTTAAATGATGTATCCCGGTGAACCTGGGTACCTTCATTTTTTAATACCTGATCCAGGTAGAATGCACGGTATTTGGGTATCTCTATAGAGCCTCCTGAAATTTCTTTGGCTTTTAAGTTCAGACCGTCAGCCAGTTCTGAAATAACAGCGAGACCGTTATCCTCCAATTCCATGAAATCACCATTCTTTAACCGGTGGTACTTCTTACGATGACGGTAACTCTGAAGCATTCCCTCCAAATCCTCTTTGGAAAGTTCCCCCGCATCTACCTGAAGATCCAGTAATCCGCCTTTTACTGCGATACCAACCGTAATCTTAGCTGCCTGGGTAATCCGCAGTTTCTTAAAAGCGTCGGATACAAATACTTCTCCTACTTTCTCGATCTGTACAATTCCGGTTGTCAGCAAGCGGTAAACCATATCCTCATTTTCATCCTGAATCCAAAACCGGTTATCTGTGCTGATTCCTTCAAAATACGGCTCCACCGTCTTTACCGCTCTGGCTTCCTTCTGAATATCCCGGAAAGCATTGCTGAAATCATAATGTTCTGCCAGATTGTAAACCTTTTCACCATAATCTGCTTCCATTAATGCCGTGATATATCCCTGTTCCCAGTCAAAATATATTTTGACTAATGCTTCCCGGGGAATATATTTTTCCAGGTCTCCATCCACGCGAAGGTTTGCATATTTCTTAAGAACCGGCAGAATGGAACTGCAAAACGAACTCATATCCTTTTCTTCTACATCCAAAACCACTTCTTTGTTAATTTTGCCTATTTTGCAAACAGAGCCCATCTCCCTGGTGAAATCTGAATCACATTCGTATACGGTTCTGCCCATTCTCAGATACAGCCTTCCATTTCCCCAGAATGCTTCCTCTTCCGGAATTACCAGGGAAAAACCACCGCCTTCTCCCAGACGCTCCAGGCCAAACTGCAGCCTGGGATTTTCCTTTACCACATATAACTCCTGATCCCGGGTCATATAGTCATCCAGATTGCAGGACTTCCCTACCATCAGGTGCAGGAAAGCACCCCTTGCTTCATCCGAAATTTTAAAATAACGCATACTGGGCAGATAAAACGTACTGTTATGATAATAGCGGTACTCTCCGATATATTTCTTCAGATAGGCAATTAACTCCTGCGCCTCTTTTGTAAATGCGCCCATTTCATGGATAAATCCTAATTTTTTCCCATAGTCCACCTTCTCATTCCGGTTAATTGCCTCCAGGAATGAATGGATATCCTTTACAACATATTTATTTTCCGCACCTACTCGAAAACCCAATGCCCATCCGGAATAATCCCGAACCAGTGTCGGCTCCAAATCTATATTTCCCGTAACCTCCGGCTGAAGGAACTGTGCTTTGTTCTGCATGGCATATTCAAAGATCAGTTTGGATAACTCCGGTGCCGTATGAATCTTTTTAGACTTTATCTGCTGAATTTTAAATTTTTCAAAATCATAGAGCGCTTTGGATTTCTCCGGTGCGGCATACTCCAGTGCAAGCGCCACGCAGTGTTTACACATACCCGGATATTTAAAGAAAGCCGGACATTCACACTCATACTCCAGGAAATCATGATTCTCCATATCATAATCAAACCAGACATGATAGTCTGTACCCGAACTGCCTTCCACATCCCCACTGGCATGAAAGATCCCGGAAGCTTCTTCCGTATCGGAATGAATGCCGTATACCATTCCATTATTTTTCAGGGAAATACCCTTTTGAAAAGATTTATTGTAGCAGTTGTCCTTTATTGTTCTAATATCAATCTTCATATATTTTCATTACCTGTCGCTGTTCTACTTTCAGCTATTCTTCTTCCAGTTTTTCCAGATACTCCTTATAGTCGCTGGATAAAACGCCTTGGTGGGGTGCATTTTTTTTATTTATATTAACGGCCGCAGATGATTTGATGATCGGCTGTAACGTACCGGCACCAGCTACACAGCCGCCAGGACATGCCATTCCTTCTAAAAGATAGCCATTGTACTTTCCTGCCTTTGCCATCATCAGCATTTTTTTACAATCCCGCAATCCTTCTGCACTCACGACTTTTACTTCCCGGTTAGGCTGTAATTCTTTAATACAGTTTACCACAGCGTTTGCAACGCCTCCGCTGACTGCGAATCCCCTTCCGTCTCCACTGGACTCGGAAAGCTTACTTTCATTGGTAATAGCGCTAAAGTCCACATCCCTGGCTTCAAACATACCCATGAGTTCTTCAAATGTCAATACAAAATCAATATCGCTTCGAATGGATTTCCGGCTGGCTTCCAGCTTTTTCGCAGCACAGGGACCTACAAATACCACTTTACAACCCGGATGCTTCTTTTTAATCAAACGACCTGTCAGCACCATAGGTGTCAATGCCATGGAGATATAAGATGCCAGCTCAGGATAGAGCTTTTTCGCCATAACGGACCAAGCCGGACAGCAGGATGTAGCCATAAACGGCTGTTTCTCGGGAACTTCCTCCAGGAAATCTTTTGCCTCTTCAATGGTACACAGATCCGCTCCGATTGCAACCTCCACTACATCCTCAAAACCCAGCTGTTTGAATGCATCCCGCAGTTTCTCCGGCGTCAGTTCCGGTCCAAACTGTCCAACAAATGCCGGTGCAATTGCCGCATATACCGGAACATCGCTTTTAATTGCCTGTATGGTCTGGAAGATCTGGCCTTTGTCCGCAATTGCTCCAAACGGACAGTTGACCAGGCACATGCCGCAGGATACACATTTATCATAATCAATGTCTGCACGTCCAAGTTCATCAGAACCAATGGCATCCATGCCGCAGACTCTTGCACAGGGACGTTCAATTTTCATAATTGCATTATAAGGACAGACTTTGATACATTTTCCGCACTTAATACATTTATCCTGGTCTATGATAGATTTTCCATCTTTAATAGAGACTGCATCCTTTGGACAAACTTCCACACATGGATGTGCCAGGCATCCCTGACAGGCATCCGTAACCCGCACCACATTATCGGGGCAGGAATGACAGGCAAACTTAATAATATTTACAAGAGGCGGATCATAATATTTCTCAGCGATGGCACTTTCTTCGATTCCATCTGATATTGGTGCATGTTCGGTCATTTTCCGAAGTGGCAGGCCTATGGACAGGCGAAGTCTCTCACCTACGATTGCCCGTTCCAAAAATACACTTTCCCGGTAAGAAGCTACTTCTCCCGGTATTATTTGAAATGGTATTTCTTCAATTCTGGAATAATCCCCGCCTTCATACGAAAGTCTTGCTACTTCCGTAAAAACGCGTCTTCTAATATCGTTAACGGATGTATATATCCCTCGCATCTTCATTGTGTGTCCTCCTATCAAACTGATATCTATTAGTAAATACGCAAAAAAGGTCAGATATTATTTCGCTCTGACCTCCTTGCCGCTCTATTATATTAACATATATTTGTCTTCGTGACAAGTTCAAACCTGATTTGCTACGTGTGCCGTATGAACACATTTAATGTTTGCTCAGATATGCCTTAATTCCCTGAAAAACTTCCTTGCTGATTATATGTTCCATTTTACATGCATCCTTTTCTGCAATTTCCTCAGATACATCTGCTACTTTCACAAGAAACTCTGTCAGAAGTTTATGCCTCTCATATATGGATTTCGCAAGATCAGAACCTTCCGCTGTCAGTTCTAACTCTCCGCCGCTTTCAACTGTTATGTAGCCGTTTTCCTTTAATATTCCAACAGCCCTGCTCACACTGGGCTTACTGAATTCCAGTTCTCTTGCAATATCGATGGAACGAACCGTCCCGTTCTTCTCTTTCAGCATTAATATTGTCTCTAAATAATTTTCTCCGGACTCGTACATCAAGTTTCACCTCCAATAGTTATTACCTTATAATATATACGATTTGGAGGCTTACGTCCAGCAATTTTATATTTTCATCACTATTGCACTAATACTGCCTCTATTTTATCTTCCGCTAAAAATCCTTTTTTCTTCAACCCGGTTTCCAAAACCTCTGCCCATTGCTCCTGGGACAACCGGATAGTCGTATTGCTTTTTAATAAAATCGTACATCCATTTCGGATACCTGCATCCTGGTCACAGGACAGGCGGTACATATTCCTTCTGTCAATTGCTCCTATTTCTTCTAATGTCTTTACCATACGGTATACCGTTGCAATTCCAATAGAAGAATCTTTGCCATGTGCCTGATAGTAGATCTCCTTACAGCAGGTACATTCTTCATCCAATATAATATCAATGATCAGCTTTCTCTGTTTCGTGATGCGTAGACCTTTGCTGCGCAGTTCATTGATGATTAGTTCTTTTTTATTGATCAGCTTTTGGATCGGCTGACTGTCATATTCTCTTGGTTTCAACTAGATCACTCCTGTCTTTCTTATACTTTCTCATAGATTAAAAGATAAATATTAATTCATATCCACAGTTTATATGGTTAGCCCCAACTAACCACTACTGTAAAAATTAACAGAATATGTCCTTGATTATTCTGCTAATTTTATCTATTTCTTAATTCTGTACAAAAGCTGTTCATCCTTAGTCTATTCCACCATAATCTTCTGCGCAAGGCTGCGGTTTAATGCAATTCGGGTTCCCCTTATCATTAAGGTCATTCCGTTTAAGTTCTCCCCCAATACCTCGACTTCCTGTCCTTTTACGAATCCAAGCGATTCCAGATGACGTTTCATTTCTTCAGAACCATAGTAAGATTTCACAATTCTTCTATCTCCGGACGCTGCTAATGCTAATGGCATAATACCGCTCCTTTCTAACTCTAATGTATGTAGTGGACACTTAATTTTATATGGTTATCTTATGCTAACTTTTCAAAAAAGTCAAGTCTTTACTGATAATAAATATTATTTTGTTAGTTTTCGCTAACTCTATTTCTTAGAGTCATAACATTTTTGGTGATATCTTAATAGAAAACTTCATAGATCTAAATAGAAATCAGGGGTACTGCGTATAGACTTGCATCTCTCCACAGCACCCCCAACTCTTATAATTCTAAAATCTCAAATTTTAATACCACTGCTTTTTTCTCACCGCTTTTCAGCGTCATAAGTGTATGGTTTTCTTTCTCCCAGGTCTTGCCATTCACACGGCAGTTACATGGTTCAAGCCCCAGGGCATAATCGCCGGATGCTGCAGATTTCCATTGAGTCAGATTTGGAAGCTGATTTTTGTTATAATGAACTTTCAGTCCAAGTCCCAGCTCTTTATTGATGACGGCAGCATAAGTATTCCCTTTGTCATCCGCCTGTACCTGATGGAAAAATACTTCTTCCGGTTTGCCATCTTCCGGCGCTTCCATTTCTCTCCAGTTTAAACTCGTCTGACTGTCTTCCCCTCTCAGAACTGTTTCTTCCGCAGGAATGTCTATCACAGCGCCCTGGTCCAGCAGCGGATACCCTGCATTACAATGGTAAAGCAGCATAAAAGGTACTTCTTCATAGGATTCATTTTCAAATTCATCCTGTATGCTGATTACATTGGAGCCTAAAACCGTTTCAATGGTTCTGCGCAGTACCACATTTTCACCAAAAAGCTGTGCCTGACGCATCTCTCCTGAGATCCTGATATGATATTCATCTCCCACCCAGAAAGCATCCCCGCAGACATGCTCAGCCGGTGTTGACCGAAGGCTTCCATGCATCGGCAGGGGATGATGAGGCTCCACCTCAGGTGTCCCTACATTATCCGTTCCGCATGTGAAAAATAGTCCGCCCATAATGCTGCGCTGGGCATCAAAACCACTGGAATCATAATGCTGACGATTCTGTAAACCTGGCTTGCTTAAAAAGTTCAGTGTTCTGCCCTTGTAAGAAAGCTCCACAATATCCAGACATTTATCCTGTGCTGCCGTAAACTGAAGCTCACCGGATTTCACCTGAAATGCTTTCATGCCACAGGCGCGTCCTTCTTTAAACTCCATGTTCCGTACATATGCCATTTGCTGAATACTGCCCATTTTTTTTAATTCTGATTTCTGCATATTCCCTCCTGCACCTTATCCTTTTATACCGGAGCACCTAATGCTTATCCTTTCATGCTGACCCGGATTGCAGGCATTAAGTGCCGTTATCCTGGTCATACATCCTGATATAGCTGAGTGACAGGCTCTGGTATCTTTATTAGGTAAATCAAATTTACTAATTTCATTGTATCGGCTTTTCAGGAATTTTCAATTGCTATTTTTACTAAAATTTTCAAGTCATCTATGTGCGTTTTTCCGTATTGATCTTTACTATACGATATCCTGCGTCTGCAACTGCCTTCGTTAGCTGTTCATCCTCAATTTCCAGGTAAAGCCGCGATGATCAGAATGATAACCAGATTTGCCGGATTCATATAATTTCCTCCTCTCATCCATGTTTTGATACATACAGGAAATGCGGGTGCAAAAGTATGGAGAAGCAACCACTTCTATAAATCCATACCTCTGCCCCGCAATCCTGCGTTTAACCTATCTTTTTATGCTGAGGTTTACAACTATTGCAACTCCCGCCGCATCCGGAACAACCGGCGCACATACCACCTTTTTCTTTTTGCTTGATGATATATCGCACATCCAGAATTACGACAAGCAAAATCGCAATTGATATACTGACTGTTGCTGCATTCGCAGTGATCCAACTTAACATACGGGTCCCTTCTTTCTTCTGTCATATAGTTTCTGCCGCTTACAGCGCAAGCAGCGCGGTACCGGATCTGCATTTATGCTGCGGCGCGAGTACCGCCCGGTGCAAATACACCAGTCGGCACTAGTGCCTCCCGGCGTATTTGCGTCGGGCGGCAACTAGTTTTATCACGCTCTTGCCATCTTGCCAGATGCCTGTTTGTGTTTGTTCGGATTATAAGCCGGACGGAACAGCATAAACAGGAAAATAATTAATATAATTGT
>NZ_JAWYAJ010000083.1:0-15724 GCF_034124845.1 Robinsoniella sp. | reverse complement strand
CAGTTCCCACTGTGAATCCGCCGCCTGTAAAGGCAGTACCAAACTGAAAGATCATCAGGGTAACTGAATAAGCAAATACATTCTGGTAAATGATTGCAAATGCCGTCCATTTTTTACTTCTGAATTCTTTTGCCATGGTGCTGATAGCTGCAAGGCAAGGGGAATCCAAGAGGTTAAATACCAGGAAGGAGAAAGCAGCAATCGCACTTGGGAAGAATGTCATAACAGTCTGCGCAAAAGCCGCATCCGTTTCTGCCGCATCTGTCATGCCGGCAATAACACCCATGGTGCTGACAATACCTTCTTTTGCAACGAATCCGGACAGAGCCGATGCCACTGCCTTCCAGTTGCCAAATCCAAGAGGTGCAAATATTGGAGCAATAAATCCACCGATAATAGCCAGTAAGCTGTCATTTTCCGAAGCTGCCATTCCGAATTGTCCATTTGCAAATCCAAATGTTCCAAGGAACCACATTACCATACAGCAGAGGAACAAAATCGTTCCCGCTTTCTTCAGGAAGCTCCATACACGTTCCCACACATGAAGTAACACGGTTTTTACATCAGGAATGTGGTACTGAGGCAATTCAATTACAAACGGAGATACTTCTCCGGCAAATAATTTCGTTTTCTTTAACATGATACAGGAAACGATAACAGCAAAAATTCCGATGAAGTACATCAGCGGAGCCATCCACCATGCACCACCCATAATGGCGCCTGCAATTAACGCAATTACCGGAAGCTTTGCTCCACAGGGAATAAATGTGGTAGTCATAATAGTCATCTTACGGTTTTCTTCATTTTCAATCGTCTTGGTTGCCATAATTCCAGGAACACCACATCCGGAACCGATCAGGAGCGGAATAAAGCTCTTACCGGAAAGCCCGAATCTGCGGAATACCCGGTCCATGATAAACGCAACACGCGCCATGTATCCGCAATCTTCCAAAACGGAAAGGAACAGGAACAGAATCGCCATCTGGGGTGCAAACCCGATGGGAGCTGCAAGACCGCCGATAATACCGTCTACTACCAGAGATACCAGCCATTCTGCTGCACCTATGTTTTCAAGACCTGCCTGTACTGCCGGCTGAATCCATGCGCCAAACAAGGTATCATTTGTAAAATCTGTTACCACCGCACCAATCGTTGTTACGGAAATAAAATATACCAAGAACATAATCGCCGCAAAGATTGGCAGCGCAAGCCATCGGTTTGTAACTATTCTATCAATTTTATCTGAAGTTGTCATCCCTTTTTGTTTTTTCTTCAGACAATTATGAATCACCTTCTCTATGTACTCATATCTCTCATTAGTAATAATACTTTCTGTATCATCATTCAGTTCGTTCTCTGCTGTTTCTACCACATCTTTGATTATTTTGCTGCTGTCAGCTGAAAGTGTCAGTTTATCCATGACTTTTGGATCTTTTTCAAACACTTTAATGCTGTACCAGCGAACCTGTTCCGAAGGCAAGTCTGACGGAAGCTGATCTTCAATGTCAGCCAGATAACCCTCTACCTTATCAGAAAATTTGTGCTGGGAAATAAATGTTTTTTGTTTTGCAGCAAGGGCAATTGCTCTGTTTGCCACTTCATCTAACCCGATGCCTTTTAATGCCGAAGTCTCCAGAACCTCACAGCCCAATGCTTCAGAGAGCTTTCCCGTATTGATTTTATCACCGTTTTTATTGGCAAGGTCGATCATATTGAGCGCCATGATCACCGGAATACCAAGTTCCATGATCTGAGTCGTTAAATAAAGATTTCTTTCCAGGTTTGTGGCATCCACCAGATTAATCACCACATCCGGCTTTTCATCCAGCATATAGTCCCTGCTGACTACTTCTTCCAGGGTATAGGGAGATAAAGAATAAATTCCCGGTAAATCTGTGATAATCACATCTTTATGTCCTTTTAATTTACCTTCCTTTTTCTCAACAGTAACTCCGGGCCAGTTGCCAACATATTGATTGGAGCCGGTCAGGCTGTTAAACATAGTTGTTTTACCGCAGTTTGGATTACCTGCAAGTGCAATACGAATTGCCATCTTACTTTCTCCTCCTTTATAGTTAGTTTAACCTAACTCTGTATCAAAAAATTTCTCTACCTCTTATTCAACCTCAATGATTTCCGCATCCTGCTTTCTTAAAGACAGTTCATATCCGCGTACCGTCACTTCCACAGGGTCTCCTAGGGGCGCTACTTTTCGAACAAAAACCTTACAGCCTTTCGTAATACCCATATCCATAATACGGCGTTTTAAAGCACCCTCGCCATTTAACTTCCTTACTGTAACTGTGTTTCCACAAGCCACATCTCTTAATGTTGCCATTACATTCTCCTCCTCTTAAATCATGATTTTTTTTGCCATATCCTGATTAATTGCAACTCTGGAATCCTTAATATTCACAATCACATTTCCCTGAATCGCAGATACAACCGTAACAGCCGCTCCTGTTACAAAACCAAGATTCTCCAGAAATCTTCTGGTATCTTCTTTGCCGCCAACTTTTTTAATCACATTCATTTCTCCGGTATTCGCCATTGTTAAGGGCATCACTTCTCACCACCTCATCTGTAAGAATTATAATATTCCTTGCTATTTTTCTTCCAGTTAGCTTTCGCTAATCTTCTTTTCAATGGTTAGTATATACTAACTTATAGAATAAATCAATAGTTTTTTTGAAAAAATGAAAAAAATTATCAAAACCTATATTTACCAGGTTTGGTAATGCCTTCAAAAGATTTCTCCTTGACTTTTATTTTCCTGCTTCCTATAATAAATGTTAGAATAAAATAAAACATACAGGAGGTCACAATGAGTAAAATAGATGAAGTAAGAAGCGCTATGGTTACCGCTATGAAAGCAGGAGAAAAGGAACGGAAAGACTCTCTTTCCATGCTGTTGTCCGCTTTAAAAAATAAGGCCATCGACAAAAGAGAAGATTTAACGGAACAGGAAGAAAACGAAGTAGTCCTAAAGGAAATCAAGCAAACCAAGGAAACTTTGGAACTGACACCAGCCGACCGTACCGATATTATAGAGGAATGCCAGAAACGAATCACCGTTTATGAAGAATTTGCCCCACATATGATGGATGAAGGAGAAATTAAGAACGTTATATCTGAGGTTCTGAAAGGCCTTGGCATTGACACACCTACCGGCAAGGACAAAGGCCGTATTATGAAGGAACTGATGCCCCGGGTTAAGGGTGTGGCTGACGGTAAACTTGTGAATCAGATCCTGGGGAGTTTGATGCAGTAATTCCTTTAAAATTATAAACGCATGATAACGAAACACGTCCATATCTTTTGGATGTATTCTGATATCATGCGTTTTTATTCCCGCGAGCTACGAGCCAAACGGACACGCTTGCGCGTCCATTTGGCAACTGCCTATACATTTGTTTCAGTTTCATTTAATCGATCCGTTTAACCTGTACCCTGCAATTCTTTTTAAAAAAAGCAATCCCATAGCAGATAATGTTTTCATACCCTTCCTGTTGCAGTTCTCTGTAATATTCCTTGTCCTGAATTTGATTCAAAGCTTCCGTTGCTTTTGTTTCCATATCCTGAAAAACCCCGGACTGCTTCAGTTCCACAATTACCACCGGTTTCCTCACATCCAGGCTCCTCAGCAGAATATCCAGCCTGCCGTCTCCCGCTTCCCGATTAGACTCTATTAAATATTCATCCAGCTGCTTCAACAGCCCTAATAAAAAGCCATGGTAAAATGCTTCTTTGTAATCATAAAAACTGATACTTTCCCTCAGCTGGCGTCCCAGTTGATCCTGTAAATCCACCTCATTTCCACTCAATAATGCATCATATAACTGACTCAGATCTTCCTGTTGTATCTTTTCTTTCATCCATTCGGAGACTTTACTTTTATAAATATAATTTATTTCCACATTCGGAACCTGCATACGGATAAACCTTTGATCTCCGACAGATCGTTCGGAGACTTTTTTCAGATATCCTGTAAAATAGAGAAAATTCCACAAATTTTCTTCTGATTCTTCTATATCCGCATAAGTAATATCCTCGTGAACTACACTTTCAATTGTATCCCCGGCAATTAAAGATTCGACCTTACTTCTGGTCTGGAGGTCTGCACCTTCTATAAGATGACGTATAATATCATTTGAACTGGTATTAGACCAATATGGTTTGGGTTTCGCATATTCATTCTCCAGCAAATCAGAAATATAACTCAATACACTCCACGGATTGTAAATTTCCTGCTCTCCAAACAAGTATCCATCATACCATTCTCTTATATCCGACATGTGGGATTTTAATCCATAATAATCCAGGATCTGTTTCGTTTCCTCTTGCGTAAATCCGAAATATTCTTCATAAGCTTTATCCATAATCGAAATAATGCGAAGGTTATTCAGACCAGTAAAAATACTTTTCACTTGCTTGCCCATTTTTTCCGGGCATAATGGTATACCCGCAGGGTGTTCTTTTGATATTCTGAGGCAGCCTGTAATGACCGCAAATTCCAGGCAGCTGTTCGTTTTTAGTACAGACTCAAATAATGAGCGGATAAAATTGACCATTTTATCATAGTAACCGTGAAAATAAGCATTTTCTAAAGGTACATCGTATTCATCAAGAAGTACAATTACCCTTTTACCATATTGGTGATACAGGATCTGGGATAAAAACTGTAAGGATGTAAGATAGTCCTGCCCCTCTCCCTGAGCATTTAGAATTCTTTGAATTCTGTCTTTCTCAAATTCATAAGCTTTCACTTCTTTTTCATGTCGGCGGAATTCTTCGGCAATCGTCTGCTTCATCGCCGCAAAGGCATAAGAAAAAGATTCTTGCTTGGCGCTTTTTAAAGACAGTCGGATTACCGGATACTGTCCCATATATTTTTCACATATATCCTCTTCCTTTAAAATAGCCAGATTTTCAAATAATGCCCTCTGATTTATTCCGGTATTTTCAAAAAAATATTGCAACATGCTGATTCCAAGTGTCTTTCCAAAACGTCTGGGTCTGGTAAAGAGCGTTACCTTCCCCCTCACATCCAATAATTTTTTTATCAACAGAGTTTTATCAACATAATACCCATTATTTTCTATAATCTCTTTAAAATCTTCCTGACCTACAGGCAGGAACCTGCGCTTTTTCAAAATACCATACCCCTTTCGCTGTTATTTTAATAATCCATATTCACCTAGTACTCCATCCTAACAGTAGCAATAGTGACAGCACTGTTACTATTGTTACTGTCTGGATGGAGCACCAGAGCGTGTTTAAAAAATGCTTTCTGGCAGCTGTGCGTTCCAGTTTGTGAGAGCTTTGTCCCGAATGAAAGGCGACAAGCATATATTTTTTATTATACCACAACACCACATTACGAACCTTATTAATTGAATTAAATAATTAATTTTTGTTATCATATTTTTTCTATTACAGCAAAAACCTCCTTAAGATTATATCTCAAAGAGGTTTTATTCCTATACATATTTATGATAGTGCTATGGCTAAAGAACGTATCTGATCCTATCTGATCATGAATCTCAGAACATCACCTTAAAGGTCTTTATCTCATAAGGCTTCATATCAAACTCTATTTGGTTTCCGGCTACTGCCGCTTCCCCGCAGTTCACTTCCATCATGTCACATTCCCATGCGGATGCAATATCTTTTGCAAATGTGAGGGTTGAGTGGGTTCTCCGGTTGAAGCATTCGTACAGACGCACAATCAGAGCGTCTCCCTCTTCTGCTTTTTTTACAACCTCTACCACTACATTATCCTGATCGGAGGATACATGGGAATAAATTTCTTTTAATGCTCCGCCTTCTGTTTCTTTCACCACCGCTGTAAGCGGGTTATTCAGCTGGTAAGCCTGTTTTACGGTACCTGCGCTTCTCCAGTCCCCTTCATGGGGATAGAAAGAATAGGTGAATTCATGGAATTCCTTGTCTGCTTCCGGATTTGGATAACGTGCAGATTTCAGCATGGACATTCCGATTACGCCATCATGTACACTGCATCCGTATTTACAGTCATTGAGCATGCTGACACCATAATTGTCTTCGGATACATCCAGCCATTTGTGTACGCAGACCTCAAATTTTGCATAATCCCAGGAAGTATTATAGTGCGTCTGGCGTTTTACATTGCCGTACTGGATATCGAAGGTTGCTTCGCTGGTATGCACGTCTACCGGGAATAAGGTCTTCATGAAGATCTGATGTTCTTTCCAGTCAATTTCATTTTTAATGTCAATCCTTGGAATATCTTTATAGATGCAGATGGATTGTGTAATTGTGGAATCCAGGTATTTTCTTTCTACTTTGATGACAGCTCTTACCGGTCCGTTTTCCGCAATTTCTATTTTTTCAACCTGATCCACTTCCCAGGCTTTTTCTACATAGTAATTATTAACATCCCAGGCATCGTAGTTATGAGGACGATCCTCGTAAGTCATAATCACATTAGCAGCTTTTCCCGGCTGCAATACTTCACGCTTGGCCTTTTTATCAAAAATAGATGCAAATTGTCCCTTTTCATTTAACGTTATAGCAAAGAAATCATTTTCCATATGATCGAAGGTAACCTGCATAGTGCCATTGTTCTGCGGTTCTTCTTCTTTCAGATAGAAGGTCTTATAACCTTTTGATGGAACACCCTCTGCCCTGAAGATAATTTCTCCGGTGTGGGCTTTCTGTGAAGGAACCAGACAGTCTTTGTCGTATACGGCTGCATTTGCCATTCCGGCAGGACACGGGAAGCTGACAATCTCATCTGCTGTCATACTATTTGGATTATAAACTACAACAGAATGCTTTGGCGCCTGTACCTTATCCGCAATATTTTTTAATGCCCCGTTTACCAGTTCTTTATTTATGGCAAAGATGCTTTCATATTCCGCTTTGGAATCATCATATACTTCTTTGATCGAAGAACCGGGAAGGATATCATGGAACTGATTTCTTAAAATTACTTCCCACGCTTCATGAAGCTGTTTATCAGGGTAAGCACTTCCTGTCAGGTCCTGATCCATCATGCCGTAAAGCTCTGCGTTCTCATATGCAAACTCCGCTTTACGGTTGTATTTCTTATTGCGTGCCATGGAAGTATAAGTACCTCTGTGGTATTCCAGATATAATTCTCCCACCCAGGATGGCAGATATTTGTGATCCTTTACATTCTTCTCCAGAACCTCAAAGTAATTTTTAGCTGTACTCATAACTGTTTTTGGACAACCAGGAATTCCTTTTTCCAGTCTTCTCTGGTTCTCCAGCATTTTGGCAGTTGGTCCGCCGCCGCCGTCACCGTAACCGAAGGAATTTAAGATCTCTCCATTCAGATATTTCTGGCTGTAACGTGCCCATCCGCCTTTAATCTGAGACGGATTGATGTCTCCGTTATAGGTTGTGAAATGTTCTGTCTCAAAACCGCCTTCCACTGCGCCTTTTTTATAATCCCTGGTGGATACAAAATGGGTCAGAACTCTGCTGCCGTCTATCCCCTCCCATTCGAAGGTATCATAGGGCATTTTGTTAAATTCATTCCAGCTGATCTTCGTTGTCATAAAATAGGGCAGTCCACATTTTTTCATAATCTGGGGCAGCGCAGCCGAATATCCGAACACATCGGGAAGCCATAAAATAGAGTTATCCGCACCGAATTCTTCCTGGAAGAACTTCTGTCCGTACATGAACTGGCGGACCAGTGCCTCACCGGATGCAATATTACAATCCGCCTCTACAAACATTCCGCCTTCCGGTTCCCATCTGCCTTCTTTGACTCTTTCTTTGATCTGTTCGTACACCCCCGGCGCATTCTTTTTTACATATTTATAAAGCTGAGGCTGGCTGGACATAAAAATATATTCCGGGTACTGTTTCATCAGATCCAGCACCGTGGAGAAACTTCTGACTGCTTTATCCTCTGTCACAGCAAGTGACCAGAGCCATGCCACATCAATATGGGTATGTCCCACACAATAAACAACTGCATCACTGCTGCCGCACTCTTTTTCATAAAATTCTGCAGTAATATACTCCTGTGCTTTTTCCAGGGAAGCATAATATTCCTGTGAATATTCTTTTCTTAAATCCAACAGGTTCAAAGACTCGTTTAACCTTGTAATAATCGTTATGTATGCTTTGTCATCCGGGTTTAACAGCCTTGCAACATTTAATGGCACAGAAATATCATAGAAATATTTTTCCGTCTTCCTGTCCAGTACTTTTAATTTTGAATCCAGCTTCAGACTGAAATTCTGATCTCCGGTAAATGCAGACAGTACGATACGATAGCATGCACCTGCTGCTGCATGTTCCGTCAGGACCGTTTCTCTGTGGTTCACATCCAGCCCCTGCTTCATTTCTCCATTTACGTAAATAGAAAACTGTGGATTCGTTGCATCCCACTCGCCCTCTTTTCCGTTGGTTAATTCATAAACTACACACTTTCCGTCAAAGCTTTCGGGAATCGTAATCGTAGTCTCAAACCAGTAATATTCACGATGCCCGCCCCAAATCTGTTCCCTGGAAAAATCCCGCCATGCACCGGTATCCAAACCAGCAATGTCTGTAAATCGTTCCGTAGTCTGAATCATCTTGTAATTCTGGATATTAACTGATTCCGGATAGATTAATTCATGTAAATCTTCAACCAGTTTTCCTATCCTTTCCTTAATTAAAACCATGAGTTACCTCCTCCATACAGCAGATATGAAGATATCTGCAATTTAGCATTTTAAAAATTTCATTTCGTGATCTGTCATCCTTTTGCTGCACCTGCCATGGTGAATCCCTTAGACATATATTTTTGTGACAGGATATAAAGCAGAATCGATGGTAAAGCATATACTGCGGAGTATGCTGCAAGCTGTCCGTACTGAACCATTCCGTTATTTCCAAAGAACTGGTATAGAAGAATGGATGCAGGCTGCTTGGCAGGTGTACTCAACAAGATATAGGGAATGAAGAAATTCCCCCAGCTTCCGGAGAAGGTGTAAATAAATACCACACAAATTCCCGGGAACATCAGCGGTGCCACTACCTTTCGGATCGACTGCCAGGTAGTCGCTCCGTCTACCCATGCAGCTTCTTCCAGCTCTACCGGAACCCCATCCATAAAATTCTTCATGAGCCAGATTCCATAGGGAAGGGATGAAGCACTTAAGAATAGAATAACACCCCAGATGCTATCTAGCAAGCCTATTGATAAAAACATTTTGTATACCGGAACAATGACTGCCGTCATGGGTAATGCAGTCATAAAAAGGATGACATACATAAATCCTTTGCGGTAACTCAATCGGTATCTGGAGAGTGCATAAGCACCAAGACCCGATACAATTACTACGATAGTTGCCTGGATAAAGGAGATGAAAAGTCCGATCCCAAATCCTTTTAAATTCGTTTTATTAGAAAGTACTGCTTTGTAATTCTCTATTGTCCACTGCGTAGGTGCCTTAATTGCCTCACTTGCATTTGTATCTAAGGAGGCGATCACAACCCAGAGAAGTGGAAGTATGAATACTAATGCAATACAGCTAAGGATTGCATAATGGATTCCCTTTGTTGTTTTTTCATGCATATGATTTCCCTCCTTAATCGTCTGATTTCAAGATTCTTGCATAGATGATACTGCAGACAATACCAACTACCAGAATTAACATACCAATTGCTGTTCCTGCACCCATCTGTCCGCTGGTAAACGCCTGTCTGTACATGTAGATGGGAAGTGTACTGGTAGAATTACCGGGTCCGCCGCCTGTCATAATATAGATCAGTCCAAATACACCCAGTGTTGACAGCGTATTTAACATGGTGTTGGTTGCAATGGTATCTTTGATACAGGGTACGATAATCCGAAGCAGTGTCTGTCTGCGGTTTGCTCCATCCACTTTTGCAGCCTCTTCGATATCCCCGGATACATTATCCAGCGCTGACTGAAAGTTCATCATAGAGAATGCAGTTCCATGCCATATGTTTGCAGCTACAACAGCAGCCATTGGATGCTGGTACAGCCAGGCGATGGGTTCAATCTGTATGGCACCCATAATCATGTTGAGTGTACCGGATTCCTGGAAAAAAGAGGAACAGCATAATGCAACAACGATTTCGGGCATTACCCAGCCTGCCAGAATACAGGGACCTACGATACTACGAAAGGTCTTTGCTTTATTTTTCATCAAATAGGCAATCGTAAATCCTAATACGGACTGCCCAATTAAACTTCCAACTAAGAAAATCAATGTATTTTTAATTGCGATTAAAGTATTTGGGTCTGTAAGCATTTTTATGTAATTTTCCAGCCCCACTATTTGGAAATTTGCTGCATTTGAACCACTAAGTGCTAAATTGGTAAAAGAATAATAAACGGTTAATACAATCGGAATAATAAAGAACGCGATTAACAGTACAATCGCCGGCAGTAACAGTATGGATTTCTTAGCCTCATCCATTACCATTGCCTTTCTGTTTGGTCTAGCCATCAGCACAGCCCCCTTTTCTTTCTTCGTGGAGTCAGATATCCCGCCGCAGAAAGCGGGGTATCCTGTCTTTCACTTTTCAATAAGACCGGGCGGTTTCAATCTATTCTGATTAACCCCGCCCGTTGCATTTCATTACTATTTTTCAATAGTTTTGTCATCACCGACAGCACGCTTTACTTCTGTTCCATACTGTGCAATTGCGTCCTCCGGACTTGTACCGGATACAACTGCCTCTACCATAGACTGGATACTGGTGGAAACGGTGGAGTACTGGTCGTTCTGAGGTCTGAATTCTGCTGTAGCAAGGAAATCCGTAGAGATCTGTTTGAATGGTTTTGCTGCATATTCAGGATCTTTTGCTACATCAGTTCTGGTTGCAATGTTGCCCTGTGCGATAACTGCTTTTGTATAGATAGATGGATCCATTAAATGTTTGATAAATTCAAAGGTAATATCCTTTGCATCGGAATTTTCAGGAATGGATAATGCCCAGCCGCCTGCCAATGTAATGGTTCCGGGTTCCTGTCCTGTGCTGGTAGGCATTGGAGCAAATCCCAGTACGTCTTTTGCTTCCGGCCATGGTGATGCACCTGTTTCTTCCCAGTTTCCTGGAATCCAGCTGCCGTCTAAGGAGATAGCAAGCTTGCCCTGTGGCAGATATTCTCTGGCTGAAGTATTGGAAGCCTGTCCGTTTAATACTTTTGATAAGGAAGGTCCGTATCCGTTTGAATAAATATCATTTAAGAAGTTCAGAGAATCTAACATGCCCTGGCTCTTAACGATCCATTTTCCACTGTCATCGATTAATCTCTCGCCTGTTCCATAAAGGAGCATTTCATATGTCTGCATGGAAGTTGCTTCACCGGTAGCTACACCTGAGTTACACCAGAAAGGAACTACATCCGGCACTTTCTCTTTAATGGTCTTGCATGCATCTAGTATATCCTGCCAGGATTTTGGTGCCCATTCTTCCGGCAGACCTGCCTGTTTGAAGATGTCCTTGTTGTACCAAAGTCCACGTGTATCTGTACAATATGGGATGCCGTATGGTTTACCGTCTTTGGAGACACCGTTTTGCATGGATTCGTAGTATGTACCGTCGTTCCATTCGGGATAGTCTTTTACGTAATCGGTTAAGTCTGTCAGGTAACCTGCACTTACGTCATTTGGAAGCTGGAAAGTATCTTCACAGACTAAATCCGGGCAAGTACTTGGATCCTGAAGCTGCAATGCAATTTTAGCAAAATAATCACCTTCGCTTGCTACGATGGGAGAAATATTTAATTTTACGGAATCTTTTTTATCCCAGCTGTCATATCCATCCTGAATCCATTGCCAAAGAGCACTCTTCTCGCCCTGTCCATCATCACGGAAGGTAAAGGTAATTGTCTGAGCGTCTCCGCTGGCAGCTGTATCTTCCGCTGCTTTTGTTTCATCGCCGGCAGCTGTTTCAGAACCTGCTGCTGTCTCTGCTTTCGTCTCCTTGGAAGTACCTGCTGTCGTTGAATCCGTTCCCCCACCTGAACCACCGCAGGCTGTCAATCCTAATACCATTGCGGATGCCATACAAACGCTCACCAATTTTTTTCTTTTCATACTTCATCGCTCCTTTTTCTTTACTTTTTCATTTCCCGCTTTTCTTAAGCTGTCTATATATTATCATCCCAATTTCAATTTGAAAATTCCACATTTTTGAAAAAGGGGTACATTTTTAACCTTTCCCTATACTTTTTTACTCATTTTTTGTCAAAAAAATGTTGTGAAGGCATTTTACACTATACACTTTCACAACATTTTCCTTTATTATCATCTGTAAATTATCCTATTTATCAATAAGCGCCACACGAACTTTGTCCTGCATGGTGTCACCAATATTCTTTATGCTTACGGTGCGTTCGTGCAAAATATCATAAATGCCGTTTGCCACAGCACCTGAGATATCAAACCAGGAATCATATGCACCTTTTGTAACACCGTTTTTCATATAATCCGACACCAGAGCCTGATCAGGGCCTATTTTTTTCTTTTTGTACTCTCCTTCAACCAGAACCGGAACGGTATCCATCTCTTTCGTAAGAAAATTTGCAACATCCGGTTCCCGGATATAATCCAAGAACTTCTTTGCTTCCTGGATATCCCCGGATTTCGTAATTCCGATGTTCTTCCCGTGCAGCAGATACGCTTCTTTTTTCCCGGATGGCATCCCTGTCACGCCAACCTCAAATCCCAGGCGGGTGGTCCGAAGAATGGAAGCCATACTGGCATTCCCAGCCATCATTGCGATATGCCCTTTTGCAAATTCATGGGCAAGGTCTGACTGGCTCCAGTTCATGGTATCCGGTGATATCTGCTTTCTGTTTTTTAACTGAAGCAATAATTGGAATACCTGATTTCCTGCATTGCCATTCACTTCCCGAAGTGAGCCGCCGCAGGAATACAGCATCTGCATAAAGAAAGCAGTCACTTCCTCCGGCTGTTTTGCTGCGAAACCAAATCCGTAGTTTCCCAGGCCTTTGATACGGTCACATACACTCAGCAGTTCATCCCAGGTATCGGGCACTTCCTGTTTCTCTTTTTTCATCAGGTCTTTGTTGTAGAAGACTACATAAGGATCACTTGTAAACGGCACCCCATAATATTTCCCGTCGCTGATGGCATTGGTCCAGAGATTCTGCCAGTACCTGGATTTTACATTCCCCTTTATATAAGCGGTCAAATCTTCCAATATGCCCATGTCAATTAAGGATGGCATCATGGTATTTTCACAGATAATCAGGTCCGTATTGGTACCTTCATCCGTTCTCATACAGATTTCCTTTTGGAAATTCTCCTGGGAAATAAACTGGATTTCTACTTGTTTATTTCCTCTGATTGCGGAATAATTCCGCGCCGTCTCTTCCAGAGCCTGTTTATGTACACTTCCTTCGTCAGGCGCCATAATCCGGATAATCTGCTCATCGTTCGTAACCTTTTGTATCACTTTATTATTCTTGGAAGAAAACCCGATATAAGTAATAATCAGCATTACCAGGACACAAGCCGCCGCACCGCCCAATAGCCGTCTCAGCTTCATTGGCTGTTCATCTCCTTTTTATAATCGGATGGTGTAACACCGCATATTTTTTTAAACACTTTCACGAAATACTTCTGGTCATGAAAGCCTACTGCTTCTGACACTTCCCCAATTTTACATTTTCCAAGGCTTAACAGCCTCTTCGCCATACTGATGCGGAAATTCTGCAAAAATGCAACAAAATTTATATTCATCTCCCGGTAAAAGATCTTGCTTAGATACTCGGGGCTGACACCGCACATTACCGCCGTTTCGGTCAAGGTTATATCCCTGGCGTAATTCTCTCTGATAAAGGAAATCACATTGAGAATCATTCCGTTTTCAGTAAGACCAGAGATATCATCTTCACTTAAAGTCAGCGTCTTCATTACCTTGTCAAACTGATGTTCCAGCTGTTCCCTGGAATTACTTTTTGCCATATTTCCCACAATATACTGAATCCCGTTTTCTTTTTCCAGGTTCTCTTTCAGTTCATTCACCACACGAAGAAGGCCTGCCGTAAAACGCACTGTAAACTCCCGGATACAATCAGGATGCCCCTTGCTTTCAATCACCTCTTTTTTAAACTGTTCCCCCAGTTCCTGTATGCGCTCCGCTTTCCCGCTGCGCATCTCCCGGCAAACGGCACGTTCCAGAGAATCGGGATATTCAATATTTTCATACTCAAATCCTTCCAGCAGTTCATCATCCAGAATGGTGCCGGAGGGAAATGAAAATGCATGCCTCATCAGATCCTTCAAATGCAAAACCTTTTCATCCAGCCCTGTAACGCCATATGCAGTCGTATAGCTGCAAAAGCATTCGGAAATTTTACCGATTCTCTCCAGTACACGCATCTGGAACATCCGCTTTAAGCTGCGGTTCCGCTCGGTATCCAGCACAATAACAAGAAACCCCACGTCCTGGGACAGAAATACCACGAAGTAGTTTTCCATGCACATGGCATCCAGTACAGAATTCGTCTCTTCCATCATTTCTGTGGTACTCTCTCTTACCACACTGCTGCACTTCACCAGGAATAGTGAAATCTGCACTTTTTTATTAACCTGTATGGACTCCTCTATAACCGGCAGAATTTTTTGCTTTTCTTCCTCCGTACCGGTGAGGTAACTCCACAAAAGCTGGCTGGGCGAAACCCTTTCAATCTTCGTTTTTTCAATTTTATTATCCACTTTTTTCAGCAGTTTCAAAAAATCTTCGATATCCAGTGGTTTTAAAATGTATTCAGTCACACTAAGTTTCAGAGCCTTTCTGGCATATTCAAACTCGGAATAGCCGGTTAAAAGCAATGACTGAAACTCTTCACCTTCGTCATGCAGCGTCTGAAGCATGGTAAGACCGTCCATTACCGGCATCTTAATATCTGTTATAACCAGATCCGGCTTAAGCGCTCTGATATTTTCCAGTCCGTCTTTGCCATTTACCGCCGTATAAATTATTTCATGTTCGGTATACCGTTTGATGATCCCAATCAGCCCTTCTCTTGTATTGGGTTCATCTTCCACAACTATAATACGCATAATCTCATCCTCCCTACTCATATGGAATTGTTATGGTTACCGCAGTACCATTTTCACTGGAAACAACATGAAAATGTCCTGATTCTCCGTAATAGAGTTTCACTCTGGTAATTACATTACGGACCCCGATGCTGGATTCTATTCTCTCTTTGCTATAGTCAAATTGATTAAAGAATTCTGCAAGTTCCGGATCCATGCCTTTTCCATTGTCTTCTACCACAATTTCTATATTCGTATCATCAATCCTGTGAATCCTAAGATTGATTTCATCAAATCCCGTATTTCCTGGGAATCCATGAACAATTGTATTTTCAATCAGCGGCTGTATCAAAAGCTTGTGTATTTTACAATCCAGTACCTCTTCTTCCACATGAAGAATACACTGAAAGGAATAGTCAAACCGCTGCTGTTGCAAATAGACATATTTCTTTAAATATTCCAGTTCACTGCTCAGTTTTACGATCTCATTGCTTTTATGGACGCTGTAGCGCAATATCACCGCAAGGCTTGTGAGCATACGGCTGATGGTAAATTCCTCATGGGCAATTGCCATCCAGTTGATGGTATCCAGGGTATTATATAAGAAATGGGGATTGATCTGTGCCTCCAGGGATTTAATCTCCGCATTTTTTTCCCGCACAATTGCT